>CAMBZR010000009.1 GCA_945872285.1 Bordetella parapertussis
GTGATCGGTGGCATTGCCCGGGGTTGCGAGTTATCAGGTTGCGCCTTGATTGGTGGTGAAACAGCCGAAATGCCGGGCATGTATCCCGATGGTGAATACGATTTAGCAGGCTTTGCTGTGGGTGCCGCCGAAAAATCTAAACTGATCGATGGCAAATCGATTCGACCGGGTGACGTTGTGTTGGGCCTCGCTTCAAGTGGTGCACACTCAAACGGGTTTTCGTTGTTGCGCAAGATTTTGCAACGCGCAGGCGCACGACCCGAACAAGATTTTCATGGTCGCCCCTTGGGTGATGTTGTGATGGCCCCCACCCACCTTTACGTTAAACCGGTGTTAGCGGTGTTGGCGCAGTTTGAGGGTCAGATCAAAGGCTTGGCCCATATTACGGGCGGCGGCTTGCTTGATAACGTGCCACGTATTTTGCAGAAAGCTCTACAAGCACATTTGCACCGTGATGCCTGGCAAATGCCTCAGCTCTTTTCTTGGCTGCAACAGCAGGGCGGCGTTGCTGATGCTGAAATGTATCGTGTGTTTAACTGCGGCATTGGTATGGTTGCCGTGGTGGCACCTGAACATGCACAAGCGATCAGCACCGCGTTGCGCGCGCAGGGCGAAACGGTATACCAGCTGGGCGATATTCGCGAGTGCGCAGAAGGTGCGGCGCAAACTGTTGTGGCGTAGGCTCAAGGTCGCTCAGTCAGCTTAGCAACTGCCTGTACCACCTGATCGATTGCATTCGGTGAACAAGCGTCGATAATGTGTCGGTCAGGTTGGCTACGCAGCCAGGTGATTTGGCGCTTTGCCAGTTGACGGGTGGCTGAAATGGCTTGCTCTCTAGCCTGATTCAGGTCAAGTTCACCGTCGAGCATTGCCCAGAGTTGCCGATACCCGACGCAGCGAACCGAAGGTAGTCCTGGGTGCAAATCGCCCTGAGCATGCAGAGCTTGCACCTCTGCCAATAAACCGAGTTCAAGCATCTGATCAAAGCGCTCGGCGATGCGTGCATGCAGCAGGCTGCGTTCAAGTGGTTCGAGGCTTAAGGTGATTGTTGCGACGGGTTCGTCAGCGGGTTGTGTGGCGCCTAACAGTGCAGCCATGGGCTGACCGCTAATTTGCCAGATCTCAAGGGCGCGACCAATACGCTGACTATCGTTCGGTGACAGGCGTTGCGCGGTGATTGGATCAATCGTTTTTAGCCAGGCATGCATCGCCGGCCAACCCTCGGTTGCCGCACGGGCCTCAAGTGTCTTGCGAATCTCTGGATCGGCTGCAGGCAGGTCGTTTAAGCCATCACGCAAGGCTTTGAAGTACATCATCGTGCCACCCACCAACAGTGGAAGGTGGCCGCGTGCTTGAATGTCACGCACGCATTGCAAGGCGTCGCGTCGAAAGCTTGCCACCGAATAAGAATCGGCTGGATCAAGAATGTCTAGCAAGTGATGGGTGACCTCACCACGCTCGTGCGCATTGGGCTTGGCCGTGCCAATATCCATGCCGCGATAGATGGTGGCAGAATCAACGTTGATGATTTCAACCGGCCAGCGCTGAGCAATCGCGTGCGCGGCTGCGCTTTTGCCAGAAGCGGTAGGCCCGGCGAGGCAAATGAGTGGTGCCTGCGAGCGCAAGCTCATTGGCCTCGCAAAAATAATTTATCGAGATCTGACACGCTAAAGTGCACCCAGGTTGGGCGTCCGTGATTACATTGATCTGCGCGTTCGGTCTGCTCCATCTGGCGCAAGAGCGCGTTCATTTCTTCGAGGGTGAGTTGCCGGTTTGCGCGCACTGCACCGTGACACGCCATGGTGGCCAGTAGGGTATTGCGTTGCTCGGTCAGTAAGCGACTGGCACCCACCTGTTCGATGTCGCGCAGTACGCCGCGGGCCAAGGCCTCGAGATCGCCGCGGGCAAGCATGGCGGGTACCGAGCGCAGAGTCATTGATTGTGGGCCAGCAGCAGCCAGTTCAAACCCGAGTGCACTGAGTTGCTCGGCACATTCTTCGGCGAGTGCGAGCTCTTTTTCAGTGACTCGAAACACCACTGGCACCAACAGTGTTTGTTGCGGCAGCGTTTGCGCATCGATGGCCGTTTTGAGTTGCTCATAGACCACACGTTCATGCGCGGCATGCATGTCAATCAACGCTAGCCCAGAGGCTGTTTGTGACAGGATATAAATGCCGTGCACTTGCGCCAGCGCGCGGCCTAGCGGCCAAGTCTCGTTACTGTCAGTCCTTGCGTTCTCAGACGTATGATTTTCATTGAGTGGCTGATAAAGCGCTTTCCAGGCACCGGGTTGTTCAAGGCCGTTCGAGGCAGGCTCGCGCAGTGCGAAGGCCGCTTGCGCACCCGGATTCCAGCGCGGTGCAAACGCCTGCGCGCCGCCTCGTGCTGCCAAGCCATCGGCCGTGATGCTGCTGGGCCAACTGCCGCCAGGGATTGAGTCACTATTCAGGGGCATCGCAAACGCGCCAAGTGTCGCACTGTGTTCACCTTGCGAAATTTGATGGGTGCCTGCCGTCCCGGCTAAGGCTTGCGTGATGGTTTGTGCGACAAAGCGATGCACGGCACCGGTGTCACGAAATCTAACCTCGTGTTTGGCAGGATGGACGTTGACATCAACGGCTAGTGGATCAATCTGCAAAAACAACACAAAGGCGGGCTGGCGATCGCCGTGCAAGACATCGGCGTAGGCGCTGCGAATAGCATGAGACACGGTGCGATCACGCACGTGACGACCATTGACGAATAAAAATTGCCGATCGGCCCGCGCGCGCGCGGCCGTCGGGCGTGTTGTCACCCCCAGCATGGAGATGGGCCCAGCTTGCGCATTGACTTCAATGCCGTGTTCGTTGAATTCGGAACCAAGCACATCGCTAATGCGTTGCAGGGCAGAGGTGGGTAGCCACTGCCGCACAGCACGTTCGTTATGAAAGACTCGAAAGCCGACTTCAGGAAACGCCAATGCCACCCGTTCAATCGCGTCGATGCAATGACCAAACTCAGTGGCCTCGGCACGTAAAAACTTGCGTCGTGCAGGCACAGCATCAAATAAATATTTAACTTCGACCGTGGTGCCCAAGGCGCCCGCAGCCGCCACGGGCTCACTCATGCCACTTTCGAAGCTAAAAGCGTGTGTGGCTTCGCGGGTGCGCGAGGTAATCGTTAATTGAGAGACCGCTGCAATGGATGCTAAGGCTTCGCCGCGAAACCCCATCGAGTCCACCGATTCAAGTTCGGCAAGAGAGGTGATTTTGCTGGTGGCGTGGCGCGTCAGTGCAAGCGCGAGTTCTTCGGCGCGGATGCCGCTGCCATCATCAATCACGGCAATCCGGCGAATGCCGCCAGCTTCAAGGCGCACTTCAATCGACTGCGCACCCGAGTCGACTGCATTTTCGACTAACTCTTTGAGGACGGAAGCCGGACGCTCGATGACTTCGCCTGCTGCGATTTGGCTAATTAATAAATCTGGCAGGGGGCAGATCGGGCGATGTGTCGACATGGCAGGCACGATGAGGAAGAAGTCTGTATTTTAGAGCTTTGCGCGCGCTAGCGGTTCACTGGCGCTTGCGGGTGTCGAGACCTTAGCCAATTGAGGCCAAGTGAGGGTTTGCAGAAAAGTAACGTGAGATGCCACCTAGCAAGGCCACTGCAAACTTTTCCTGATCGGCACTATTGCGCAGCATACGCTCTTCGTCAGGGTTGCTGATGAAGGCGGTCTCGACCAGAATGGACGGCATATCTGGTGCTTTTAAGACAGCAAAGCCTGCATACTCGACCTGTGGCTTGTGTAGACGATAGACGCTCTTGAGTTCGCCGAGCATGGTGTTAGCAACTTTGGTCGAGTCTTTAATCTGCGCCGTTGTCGATAAATCTAGTAAGACTCTTGCTAGCTTGGGATCTTGCACGTTTAGGTTCACACCACCAATGAGGTCGGCGGCGTTCTCTTTGTCGGCCAGCCAGCGCGCGGCAGTGCTCGAGGCACCACCATCCGATAAAACGTAGACAGAGCTGCCGCCTGCGGTCGGTCGCACGAAGGCGTCGGCGTGAATGGAGACAAACAAATCTGCCTTGACGCGTCTGGCTTTTTCGACGCGTACGTGCAGCGGAACAAAATAGTCGCCATCACGCGTAAGGTACGCACGCATTCCCGGCGTGGCGTCAATCTTTGCTTTCAATCTTTGTGCAATGGCAAGTACCACGTCCTTTTCGCGAGTCCCACCCTTACCAATAGCGCCGGGATCCTCGCCGCCATGGCCCGGATCCAGTGCGATGGTAACGACACGACGACCACGTTCGAGCTTGTAGGGCGCGGGCTTGCTTGCGCCAGGCAAGGGTGCGATCGAGCTTGGCACTACAGGCAGGCTTGCCATCGCCGAGCCCTTTGAACTGCGACTGATATCGGCAAGAATTTGCGCAAGCGGATCTTCATCGGTTTTTTGCAGATTGTTTTTCAGTAACGCCGCGAGTGGATCGTGTGCGACCCTTGGATAAAAATCGAGTACGAGTCTGAACTTGTAGTCGCCCGCAGGTTTAAGGGTGAACACCTGTGGCGCGATGGCTTGTTTTAAATCGAACACGATGCGTACAACGTTTGGACGATTTTGAGCGACACGCAACGTGCTGATGTAGGGGTCGTCAGTACGCACCTTGCGCACGAGTTCGTTTAACGCTGGCGTGACGTCGATCCCTTGGATATCGACAACCATGCGGTGTGGAGTTTCGAGGGTGAAATGTTCAGCTTTGAGTTCGCTATCAAGCTCAAGAGTGACGCGCGTGTATTCTTCGGCAGGCCAGGTGCGCACAGCCAGTAATCGCGCAGCCATGGCCAGGCGAGGGATGACAGGAAGCAATAGAAGGGTGGACGCAACGCCTAGCAGGCGGCGTCGGCTGAGCGCCCGGGTGGGTGACGATACTGGGTCTCGCTTTGAGGCAAAGCGGTAAGCCATTGAATCCCTTTTCCTGTAAAAGCACTGAGCGTGACGTGACGTCCTGCACCTGCGTACGCCAACTCAATTAGTAAGTCTGGCGCGCTGAGTAAATCACCGGCTCGCTCGGGCCATTCGATCAAAATTAACGCCTGATTTTTAAAGAGATCGCGAAAACCTGCATCTAACCATTCTGCGGGATCGCTAAATCTATAAAAATCAAGATGATACAAGTATAAGTTAGAAACTTCATAAGATTCAAGTAGTGCGTAGCTTGGGCTTTTGATTCGTCCAGAAACACTGCACTGCCGCAAAAAAGCTCGGACGAGTGCTGTTTTACCTGCGCCAAGTTCGCCCTGAAGGTGAATTCGCCCTTGGGCGCCTGGCCCGGGCGTCAGTGTGCCCGCGGCGTTTGGGCTGAGTTCGGCGGCGACTTCGGCCAAGGCCCGTCCAAGCGCCTCGGTGGCGGCTTCGTTTGGCAGGTCGAGGCTCAGGGTTGGGCTTAGTGGTGTCATCGCGCGTGGTTGGGTAGGCAAAACACTCAGGCGCAAAGGCCTAAGTTGTCCTCGGTCGCTCAGTTTAGTGTACGCAGCGCTCCTGTGTACGCGCTCGTGGTCGGGGGCCTCGCGGCGAATAAACTAAGCATCTGTCGCCTCAGGGAGTCGAGTCCAGGCGAGGATTTAAGCTCGTCATTGTGACGTATTCAAAATTTGCGGTAAAAAGAGATCTTACGTTCAAGGAGGGCGGCGACTTGTCTATGACAGCAACAGAATCCGCTTCGATCGGCGAATTTATCGACGCAGTGTGGCTCGAAGATGGGTTAGCTGCCAATACCCTTGCCGCCTATCGTCTGGATTTAATCGGCTTTGAAGAATGGCTCAGGCAAGCCTGCGGTCTTGAACTCGAAGCGGCAACGGGCGGCAATATTGAGGCTTGGTTTGCAGCCAAGCACGCGCAAACCAAGCCTAGCACTGCGAATCGTCGCCTCGCAACCTTGCGCCGTTACTACCTGTGGGCGCTACGACAGCAGCGCGTCGCAGCAGATCCCTGTTTGCAACTAACCACCGCGCGCCAACCCTTGCGCGTGCCTAAAACCTTGTCCGAGAGGCAGGTTGAGGCTCTCTTGCAGCAACCACCGGTGCACACCTCGCGAGGCTTACGCGATCGCGCCATGCTTGAGGTCTTGTACGCAACCGGGTTGCGGGTTTCAGAGTTGGTGGGGGTGGGGGTGCTTGAAGTGAGCTTGAGCGACGGTGTGGTAAGGGTGGTGCAGGGCAAAGGTGGTAAAGATCGTCTAGTGCCGTTGGGTGCCGAGGCCGCCCACTGGATCGCTCGCTACCTCGCCGAGTCGCGCCCGCAGTTAATGGGTCAAAGAACCAGCGCCGCGCTCTTTGTGACCGCGCGCGCAGCCCCGATGACGCGACAGTCTTTTTGGTTGTTGATAAAAAAATACGCAGTCGTAGCGGGGGTCAATGCGCCGCTTTCACCGCACGTCTTGAGGCACGCCTTCGCCACACATTTACTGAATCACGGCGCAGATCTGCGCGTGGTGCAGCTGCTGTTGGGGCATTCTGATATTTCAACGACTCAAATTTATACCCATGTCGCACGCGAACGCCTGAAAAGCTTGCACGCGCAGCACCACCCCCGAGGCTAACGCCTGCGTGTGGTGCTCCTCTGGTCGCGGCTCTTGTTAAACTACGCCTTGACGTAAGATCTAACGGACAGTGGGCCGTTCGATTGCCTGCTAAATTCTCGCCGTAGCACAGTGGATAGTGCACATGCCTCCTAAGCGTGGGACACTGGTTCGATTCCAGTCGGCGGGACCAGCTTGGCTGAAAGCAGTCTTTTTCTTGCAAACGAGAGTTTTTTTACAAGGCTTTTCGTTATGATCAAGGGAAAGCGACTGCGACCGTCCGGCCGCAGCCAAAAAATTAGAATCGTTCACCCGGTAACATGACGCAGACCCAAAGCCCCGAAGCACCCAAGCCCCAATTACTCGACGATCCTCTTGCCTTACGCACGATTTTGATTGGCACCTTAATTGTGTTGCTGGCCATGGGCGTTCGTGCCACGATTGGCTTGTTTATTCAGCCCATGGGGCTTGAGCGTGGTTGGGCGCGCGAGGTCTTTTCAATGGCCTTTGCTATTCAAAACTTAGCGTGGGGGTTTGGTGCGATTGGTGCCGGCATGATGGCCGATCGGTTGGGCGCGGGCCGCACGATCGCGTTATGCGCAGGTTTATATGCGCTAGGGTTGCTTGGTACGCGCTATTCAAGCACCGAATTTGAGCTGTATATGACCGCGGGCGTGTTAGTTGGCTTGGGACAGGCGGGTACGACCTTTGCGGTGATTTTGCCTGTGATTGCGCGCACCGTCCCCTCAAGTTCTCGCAGTATGGCGATGGGTATCGCGAGCGCCGGCGGCTCGCTCGGCCAATTTTTAGTGGTGCCGACGGGTCAATTGTTGATTGATACCTTAGATTGGACTGGCGCGTACTGGGTGCTCTCGCTGACGCTGGCGATGACGATTCCCTTAGCGTGGTTTTTGCGCGGCACACCGAACCCCAACACCGGTCCACAGCAAACGATGTTTGAGGCGATCAACCAAGCGCTCAAGCACCCGACCTATCACTTAATTTTCTGGGGCTATTTTGTGTGCGGCTTTCATACCGCCTTCATTACGCTGCACTTACCGGCGTTTGTCGTCGACAAGGGCTTGAATGCAAGCACGGGCGCCATCGCGATTGGCTTAATTGGTTTGTTTAATGTGTTCGGCTCTTTTACCGCTGGCAAACTCGGCGGCACGTACAGCAAAAAGAATTTGCTGGCGGGTTTGTATGCCTTGCGCTCGGTTGGCTTGATTTGGATTTTGGTCATGCCCACTTCGCCCTGGGTGGTGTATGTTTTTGCGGCTTGGATGGGCGTATTTTGGTTGGGCACTGTGCCGCTGACGCAGGGCCTGATCGGTCATATCTATGGGCTACGGTTTGGCGCAACGTTAATGGGTATGACGTTTTTAGGGCACCAATTAGGTAGTTTTAGTGGCGCTTGGTTTGGCGGCTATGTGCAGGCTGTAACGGGTAGCTATGATTTAGTGTGGTGGCTTGGCATTGCTTTGTCTTTGCTTGCGGCCGCACTTTACTTACCCGTTCGCGAAGTCGAGCTCAATCCGTCAGTGATGGCTAAACCCGCTTAACGCAACGCTGATGCCGACTCTTGCGCGCAAAACTAATTTTTTGGTGCGAGCCGGACTCGCGCTGTTGCTGTGCACTGCGCTGGGTATCGGTTTTTTGGGCTACTTATCGCCCGGTATGCTCCTAAGCTGGGAAAACATCGCCTCAATGTGCGGTTTCTAGAGCCTTAGCGATGCAAAATTTATTCGAGTTGCCTCAGATCGACTACGTCGGGCTCGCTCATTTAGTTGCGCGCGACACCACGATTCTCACTGTCAATAATCGGCTAGCGCGCGGTGTGCTTCAAGCGCTCGCCCGTCAACAAACGGCTCGGGCACAACAAGTGTCTGAAATACCTGCGGTCGTTCCTTGGTCGGGTTGGCTCGCGCAGCAGCTAGGGCGCGCGGTGTTTCAAGACGGGTTGCTCGAGCGGCGCCTGTTGCTCGATAACTTTGCTGCGCAGACGCTGTGGGTTGAGGTGATTACAGAGATCGAACAAGACCGCGTGCTGCTTGATGTGACGCAAGCCGCCACGGGGGCGATGCAAGCCGCTCAGTTGATCGACGAATGGCACATTACAGTCGATCAAACCGTCCAGACGCAAGAGTATAAAAATTTCGTCGACTGGCGCGATGTCTATCGCAGCCGTCTGCACGCCTTAGACGCGCTTGATCCAAATTCGATGGTGGCGGCTTTACTGCAGCATATTCGCGCCGGGTTGGCGTTGCCTCAAAACATTGTGCTAGCTGGATTTGCCGAAGTTTCACCGCGGTTCGGGCTCTTGCTTGACGCACTTGTGGCACGTGGTGTTCAGCTTTTAGTGCTTCAAAAACCGGCCGTAGCGGCGGGAGAGCTGCGTCGCGTGGTCGCGCCTAATGCGCAGGCCGAGTGGCACGCGGCCGCGCGGTGGGCGCGTACCCAACTTGCGTCTCAGCCAGAGGGTCGTTATGCAATCGTCGCTGTTTCGTTAGATGCTCAGGTGCCGTTCGCGCGCCGAGTGCTCAGTAACGTGCTCAGCGATGCGCAAGGGGTCTCTGAATATGCTTTCAATATTGCGGTGGCTCGGCCCCTGGCCGACTGGCAGGTCGGGCGCGCCGCTTTGGCGTGGTTACGCACGTTTGTTCTGTTCAAAGAGCAAAACGGTGGCGCGCCTGCTGAGTTCAGCGCAGCACTGTTGGCGGGCTATTGTGCGGGTCATGCAACCGAGCTCGGCGCACGCGCTTTAATCGACGCAAGTTGGCGACAAAGCTACATGGGTCACGTGAACCTCGCAAGCTGGACAGAGTCTCTGTCTAAGCTTGCGAAACTCTCACCCGCTTGGCAGCGCGCCTGGCAAAATTGGCAGACGCTTGAGGCGACGGCGCCTTGTGACTTTTGGTCGCAACACTTTCGCGCGACGCTCGCTTTGCTGGGATTTCCTGGTCAGACGCAGCAAAGTTCGGCGGTCTATCAAGCGGTCGAGGCGCTCGACGCCTTATTCGAACGATTTGAGTCGCTCTCGGCGATCTTGGGTGCTTTGACGGCAGGCGACGCGTTAAAACTTTTAAGTCGGCTCGTGCGCAGCACCCCGTTTCAGCCGCAGCGTGCGGCCAACACCCGCCTAGACGTCTTGGGTTTGCTTGAGGCCGAGGGTGGGCAGTGGGATGGCGTTTGGTTGTTGGGTCTGACAGACGAGGTCTTGCCTGCAGTCGCCAAGCCTAATCCTTTTATACCGATCTCGGCGTTGCGCCAAGCGCAAGCGCCCCGTTCAACCCCCGAGCGCGAGCGTCATTGGGCTGAGCAGATTTTTGCCAATCTATGCCAGACTGCACCAAACATCGTGCTGAGTTCTGCACAGTTTGAGGGCGAACGTCGGTTGCGCGCCTCGCCCTTGATTGCGTCGCTTGAACCCAGTTTAGAGAGCTGGGTTGCGGCGAAGCTTGCATTCGCGCCCGCTGAACTCGAACGTCAACGCGACGACCAAGGCCCCGCGGTTGGCGAGCACGAACAAATCAAGGGCGGCATCGCCCTGCTCGAAACTCAGGCGCGTAACCCTCTTTGGGCGTTCCTGCGGTACCGCCTGTTTGCCAGAGGATTGCCTGCTTACACTGAGCTTGCCGACAAAATGCAGCGTGGTTTGTTTTTGCACGGTGTATTAGAGTGTCTCTGGCGAGAACTTGGCGCGCAAGAGGCGCTGCACGAGGCCGTGACAAACCGGACGCTAGAAGCGCAACTTGAGCGGATCGCCAACGAAGTTGGATGCAAAGAGTTACGCGCTTTGAGTGAGACCTTGCGAGAACTCGAAATCGCTCGTGGAATTGACGTCGTCAGGCAATGGCTGGCGCTCGAAGAAGCCCGTCTGCCTTTTCGCGTTCTTGAGGTCGAACAAAAGCGCGTACTGTCAGTCAAGGGCTTGGCCCTTGAGGTGCGCCTGGATCGGCTCGACGCGGTCGCGGGTGTTCGCAATAACGTCATCATTGATTACAAAACCGGTGCGACCTTGCCCAACGTGTTGCGTGACTGGAAAACCGCCCGACCGTTAAATTTACAGGTACCCGCTTATGCGATGATGCTTGAGCAGTCTGCGGCGCCTGAAACGCCAGGCGTCGACCAAATTGCCGACCCAAGCACCGATCCAAGCGCCGATCAAGTCGTCGGCTTAGTCTTGGTTCAGCTGCATGCAAAAGAGATGGCGGTTGCGGGTTTAGTCCAACAGCAGTGTTTGGATTTAAAAGGCCCCAAGACGCTTGACGAAGCCAAATTTGAAGACGAAAACTGGCAGGCAATGTTGACCAGACTGCGGACTTCCGTCGAAACACTTGCGATCGAGTTCATGACAGGTCATGCGTTAAATGAATCTTGGTCAAAAGATGATTTGAAGTATTGCGATGTCTTGCCCTTATTGCGCCTGTCTGAAGATGAGCCCGACGATGAGTGAGCGACAACCCAGCGATGCGGCGATCAGGCTGCAGGCCACCGACCCCAGACACTCGTTTTTAGTGCAGGCCCCCGCAGGCTCTGGAAAAACAGAGCTCTTGACGGATCGAATTCTGGCGTTGCTAAGCACGGTTAAAAGACCTGAAGACATTGTCGCCATTACCTTCACGCGCAAAGCGGCCGCCGAAATGCACGAGCGCGTGCTTGAAAAATTAACCAAAGGGCTAAGCGACACGCCGCCGGCGCTTGAGCATGAGCGCCGGAGCTGGGAAATGGCGCGCAAGGTGCTTGAGCGTGATCGAGAGCATCAGTGGGAGATTCTGCAGTATCCCGCGCGCTTGACGATTCGTACGATCGATTCGTTTTGCGCCTCGCTGGTGCGTGCGATGCCCTGGATGTCTTCGATGGGCGGTCTGCCCGGTATTTCGGAAGACGCGCGACCGCATTATCTGGCCGCAGCGACCGCGACACTTGAGCTTGCTGCTACAGAGCCTGAGGTTAAGCGTTTGCTTCAACATATGGATTTGGACGTGACAGCGACGCGCGATGCGTTGGCCGATATGCTGAGTCAGCGCGATCAATGGTTGCCGCACGTGCAGCAGGTCGGACGCATCGGGTCGACTGAGAAAGACTCTGGCCGCGACAACTTAGAACACAACTTACAGCAGGCGATCGAACGAGATCTTGAGCGGTTGCGTGTGCAAATGCCGGCCGGCTGGGCGCAAGAGCTTGCACCCTTTGGGCATTACGCTGCCAGCAATCTGATGGCGACCGGAGCAGGTCATCCGATCGAGGCCCTGTTGGACTGGTCGGGTGAGGAATTCGAAGCAAGCATCGATGAGCTTGACCGTTGGAAAGGACTCGCGGCGTTGTTGTTAAAAAAAGATGGTGATTTTCGCCAGACGGTTGACAAAGGGACTGGGTTCCCACCTAGCCCCGAGACCAAACCGCTAAAGGCCGATTTACTGGAGTGGCTTGACGCACAACGAACAAGCGACGAGGCGCTTGTGCGGCCCGAGTGGGTGCTTCGTCTGGCCGCGATTGCTCAGGCGCCGCAGGCTGAATTTACCGCCGAGCAGTGGTCCATCATTCAGGCACAAATTCGGTGTTTGAATCTGGCAGCGGGTCAGTTGGTGCTGCAATTCATACGGGCGGGCGAAGTTGATTTTATTGAGATTGCGCGCCGTGCGGACTTGGCGCTCGGGCACTCAGACGAGCCGACTGAGCTCTTACTTAAGCTCGACGCAAGTATTCAACATTTATTAATTGATGAGTTTCAAGACACGAGCCTTTCACAGATTTCGTTAATTACGAAGCTCACTTCGGGTTGGCAGCAAGGTGATGGACGAAGTTTGTTCTTGGTGGGCGACCCGATGCAGTCAATCTATCGGTTTCGCAAAGCGGACGTCAGTCTGTTTATTAAAGTGCGAGATCAGGGCTTAGAGGGGCTGGCCTTGACCTGTTTGCAGTTGACCGATAATTTTCGCTCGCAAGGCAAGATCGTGCAATGGGTCAATGCGACCTTTAAACCGATGTTGCCCGAAACGGATGATCCGACGATTGGCGCGATTTCGTATGCGACGTCGGTGGCTTTTAAAGCCGACACGACGCTTGAGGCTGTGCAGTACCATTCATTCTTGCCTGGTGATGAACAAACCTCGCAGCAACGCGTCGTTGAGTTGGCGCGTCAGGCGTTGGCGCAGTTTAATCAGCCCCAGCACAAGCATCCTGTCGCAATTCTAGTGCGTGCACGCGCGCACCTGCTCGATGTCACTCAGCTGCTGCAACAAGCCGGGATTGCGTGTCGGGCGGTTGAGTTGGTGCCGCTGTATCAACGCTCGTATGTGATTGACCTCGTGCAACTCGCGCGGGCCTTAACCCACCCAGCCGATCGTCTGGCTTGGCTGTCAGTGCTGCGTTCGCCCTACTGCGGCTTGACTCTTGAGAGCTTGCATCGCCTGTTCGCGCAACCTTACCAGACTATCTCCGAACTGCTGCGCGCCGCGCTTGAGCCAGACGGGGCAGACCAAACGTGCGTCGCTCAACAAGTATTGATGCCGGCAGAATTTTTGCGATTGCGTGCCACAGCAACGATCTTGCTTGACGCCTTAGTGCAAGATGATGTGCAGCCTTTTGCGGCGCGCCTTGAAGGCGTTTGGCGTGCCTTAGCGGGGCCGTCATTCGCTCAGTCTGAGGCAGATTTGCAAGATGCTGAAAGTTTGTTTGAACTGATTGAGCGCCTTGCGCCTTATGGTGCGCTTGATCTTGACGTGCTGCAAGAGCGGTTAAAAAAACTCTATGCCGCGCCCGACCCGCACGAGCGTGCAGTTGAAATCATGACCATGCATAAATGCAAGGGCTTGCAATTTGAGACCGTGATTCTGTATGGCTTGCAAAAAAAACCTCCATCAGATCGCTCGCCCTTGCTGCGATTTGAACAGGTTGGCGCACAGTTGATGCTCGGCCCGATCAAAGCGCGCGCGAGTAAAGAGCAGGATCCGATCGCGAAATATCTTGCGGCACGCGAGAAGTGTCGCGGCGAATTTGAAATAGACCGTTTGTTGTATGTCGCCGCGACTCGCGCCAAAGAAGTGTTGCATTTGGTGGCAGATTTGAGCTTGGCAAATAAAGAGTTGGCGTTGACTGAGCCGATTAAAGGTAGCTTGCTAGAACGATTATGGCCGACCTGGAATCGGGCTTCAATTGCCCAATTGCTCGTGCGTCCAGAGGATCACTCAAAGACGATGCCCTTTTATCAAGGTGGCCTGCTTAGTCGACTGGCGCGAGCAGCCTTGCCTTCGGTGGGGGTCGCGCACGCACGTTTGCCCGGCGACGCCACGGCGACTGCAGCCTCGGGTGTCGCCGACGCTAAGACTGCGCCAGCGCTGGCTGCGACGCCCACTTATAACGCCGCGTATGCGTGGCCCGCGACAAAAACTTACGAGCGAGTGTTGGGCACACTGACCCACGCCTGGCTTGACCACCTTGGCGAGCAGGGTGTGGCATCGTGGTCAGAGCGCAGCTTGCTTGAGCAACGTGCGCGGATCGAACGTCAGTGTGTGCAGGCGGGTGTGCCTGCGCCAGAGGTCTCGAATGCGGCGCACGAAGTGCTTGAGACGCTACTTGCCATGCTGCGGCACGACCGGGGACAAAGTTTGCTGCGCCAGGTGGGCGCACGCCGAGAATGGGCGTTGCTCGATGCCTCAGGTAAGGTGTCTGTGCTGGACTTGGCCTTACAAGACGAGCGGGGCTGGTTGGTGGTCGACTACAAAACGGGTCGTCCGCTGCATACTGAAACGCCTCAAGTCTTTGGTCAGCGAATGTTGTCGCGTTACACCAGGCAATTACAAGGCTATTGCGATCAGGTGACGGGATTAGATGGTCGGGCGGCGCGCGCAGCGCTTTATTTTCCTAGGGACGACCTGTGGTTCGAGTTCGAGCCGTCAGCAAGCCCTGAGCCCTGATAGAATGTAGGTTGGCGGGCCCCTTCGCATGGTTCGGCGGCAAATCTGGTCAGGTCGGGAACGAAGCAGCCATAGTCGTGCAGAAACAGTGCCGAAGTCAGGCTCGCCTCTCTAATTTTGTTATTGTCTGTGGTCTGTGACGTTGGTCAGTGGCTCCTGTCGTTGATTGTTGTCTGTGACGTTGTCAGTAATTTTTGTCAGTGATTCGCACCTCTCATGACTTATCTGGTCCTTGCGCGCAAATGGCGTCCCCGTTCGTTTGACACCTTGGTCGGTCAAGATCACGTTGTCCGGGCCTTGACGCACGCGCTTACGACGCAGCGCCTGCATCACGCTTGGCTTTTTACGGGCACACGCGGTGTCGGCAAAACAACGTTGTCGCGTATTCTGGCTAAAGCCTTAAATTGCGAAACCGGCATCACGGCTACACCTTGCGGGGTGTGTCAGGCTTGCACGCAAATCGATGAAGGTCGCTTTGTGGATTACCTAGAGCTCGATGCGGCCTCGAATCGTGGCGTTGAAGAAATGACGCAGTTGCTTGAACAGGCTGTGTATTCGCCTAGTGTGGGCCGCTTCAAGGTCTATATGATCGACGAGGTTCACATGCTAACCGGGCATGCGTTTAACGCGATGCTTAAAACGCTTGAAGAGCCCCCAGCGCACGTCAAATTCATCTTGGCAACGACCGACCCACAAAAGATACCGGTCACTGTGCTCTCGCGCTGTCTGCAGTTCAACCTTAAGCAGATGCCGGGCGAGGCGATTGTGGGCCATCTCGAGCAAGTCCTGAACGCAGAAAACATCCCTTTCGAAGTCCCGGCTTTACGGTTATTAGGGCAAGCTGCGTCGGGTTCGATGCGCGACGCCCTGTCACTGACCGACCAGGCCATCGCCTTTAGTGCTGACAACATTACCGAAGAAGCCGTACGCGGGATGTTAGGCACGATCGATCAGCGTCATCTGATTCGCCTGCTCGAGGCTTTGCAAACGGGGCAGGCTGGTGCCGTACTTGAGATCGCAGACGAATTGGCTACCCGTGGTTTGTCGTATCGTGCTGCGCTGGCGGATTTGGCGATTTTGTTGTCGCGTATTGCAATTGTGCAACGCGTTGCACAGGCGGTGGACGAGGCTGATCCGATCGCCGCCGATATCAAGCGTTTGGCAAGCGCTCTGCAGCCTGATGCTGTGCAATTGTTTTATACCGTCGCGGTGCACAGTCGCTCAGAACTCGCCATTGCACCCGACGAATACGCGGGTTTTGTGATGGCCTGCCTACGCATGTTGTCGCTGTCGCGCGCGGCCGGCGGAGCCTTGCAACCCGAGTCGCCTCAAGTCGGGCAGGGCGTAATGAACTCAGGTTCTTCGTCTTCTCAGACCGTGGCTGCCATTGCGCCGACCCTAGCGCCAACGCCCGAGCCGCAAAAAAAAACAGTTAGCCCTCGTTTGACAACGCCTCAGGTGACAACCGCTCAGGCTGCAACCGCCCAGGTGACAACTCCTCAGGTGACAACGCCTCGGGTGACAACGCCTCAGCTTGCAGCAAGTCAGAAGCGCGCGCCCCAAGCGCAAGCGCGTGCAGACGACGGTGAGGACGAGTCTTCCTTTTCAGACCCCGAGCCTGAGTTCTTCTCGGGCGACGAGTTTGATGGGCGTTCAGAGCCCGTCTTTGATCAGGCCGATGATGAGGACTTCGCTCAAACGGCTCCGGCTCCGCGCTCTGACACGATTGTGTTACCTGAAGACTGGGCTGGATTTTCAGCTAAATTACCGCTCTCGGGCATGGCCGCGCAGTTGGCGCGACAGTCTGAATGCGTTGCCATTTCAGGCCGCACAATGACCTTAAGAGTCGCCACAAAAGCTTTGTCTGAGGGCGCGCATGCCGAGCGTTTGCGTGCCGTCTTGACTGAATATTTTGGCTTTGTGGTACAGGTATTTTTTGAGATTGGTCAAGGTCAGGGGCAGTCTGCTCACGCTGTAGATCAGGCTGAACAAGCTGCACGGCAGCAAGCCGCCGAACAGGCCGTTAAGCTCGATCCATTTGTACTAGCTTTGGTAAAAGATTTTGGCGCGCAGGTGGTGCCGGGATCGATTCGTCCCGGCCAAGCATCGCGCTGAGCTGTGCGTTGCGATAGGGCGGCGCAAATCAGATAAACATTCAAGCAGTGAGTGACTGAACCAAATAATACCAACTCATTTATTTTTTACTCAATCAATTCAGGAAACCAAGCCATGATGAAAGGACAAATAGCGGGTTTGATGCGTCAAGCGCAGCAGATGCAAGAAAATATGAAAAAAGCGCAAGACGCACTCGCTGATATTTTGGTTGAAGGTGCCTCGGGCGGTAGTTTGGTGAAGGTCACGATGACTTGCCGCCACGATGTCAAGCGAGTCACGATCGATCCAAGCTTGCTAGCCGACGACAAAGAGATGCTCGAAGATTTAGTGGCCGCCGCCTTTAACGACGCCTTGCGCAAAGCCGAAGCGACCTCCCAAGAAAAAATGGCAGGTGCCACCGCTGGGATGCCCCTGCCACCCGGGATGAAGTTGCCGTTCTGATGAGCAAGACGCCTGCCGAACCGCAACCGCTTTTAGCCTTGGTTGAGGCGTTACGCCGTTTGCCGGGGGTTGGTGCGCGCACTGCGCGGCGCATGGCCTATCACTTGCTGCAGCACGATCTGAAGGCCGCGCAGCAACTCGGGCAGGCGTTGACCGATGCGGTACAGCGACTGCAGCACTGTATGCAGTGCAATGGTTTTACCGAGGTGCCGGTGTGCGCCGTGTGTACACACCCCGGGCGCGACCCGAGCCTGCTGTGCATTGTCGAAACGCCGGCCGATCAAAATTCGATCGAAGCGACACACGGCTATCAGGGGCTGTACTACGTGTTAATGGGTAGTCTGGCCCCGCTCGAAGGAACGGGTCCCGACGAGCTCGACTTTGAGCGCGTCCTGAAGCGCGCGAGCGACGGGGTCGTGCAAGAGGTTATCTTGGCCACAAACTTTACGGCCGAGGGCGAAACCACAGCGCATTATCTCTCTGAAGCCTTACGTCTAAAAGGTATCAAAGTCACGCGTCTGGCTCGTGGGGTACCGGCCGGTAGCGAAATTGAATACGTTGACGCAGGCACCGTTGCCTGGGCGTTACTCGAGCGCAAGCCCACCTAAATTCGTCTTTTTTTAGGGGTAAACGCCGTATTGTGGTGGCAGGGGGCTGTGCTTAAATAGAAGTTCAACAACATTTCGAGAGACGCTCATGTCGTTTTCACGCCGTCAGTTACTTCAATTCGCGGGCTCCGCCAGTCTGTTGTCTGCGGCGCCTTCTTTGGTGCTTGCGCAAAAACTTGAAAAAGCCGCCGTACACATCGCCGTGGGTGGCAAGGTAGGCACCTATTATCAGGCGCTGACAATTGCCGAACAGCTGGGCTTCTTTAAAGACGAAGGCCTTGATATCAAAATTTCTGATTTTGCTGGCGGGTCAAAATCTTTGCAGGCCGTGGTGGGCGGTAGCGCGGATGTGGTGTCGGGCGCTTACGAGCACACCATCAACCTGCAATCAAAGGGGCAGTTTTTTCGCTGCGTGGTTTTGCAGGGTCGTTGCCCAATGATCACTGTTGGCGTCTCAAAAAAGACATTACCCAATTTCAAAACTGCAGCCGATTTGCGCGGTAAAAAAATTGGCGTCACCGCGCCGGGTTCATCGACCAGCATGATCGCGAGTTTTTATCTTTCTAAGCACGGTATCAAGCCCACTGAGGTGTCCTTTATCGGTGTCGGCACGGGCGCCGGCGCGATCTCTGCCATACGCGAAGGTCAGATAGATGTGCTTTCTAATATTGACCCGGTCATCACCACGCTCGAAGATGCCAATGAAATTTTGATAATCGTCGATACTCGGCGCTTAAAAGATACGATCGATATTTTTGGTGGAAATATGCCGGCCGGTAGCTTGTACATGCCGCAGGCGTTTATCGATGCGAATCCCAGAACCGTGCAAGCGTTGACCAACGCGATGGTGCGGGCGGATAAATGGATTATCAAAGCAGGCCCTGCTGGCGTCACAAAGGCTTTGCCGGCGGCGTATTTGCAAGGTAAACCCGATATTTATTTGAAGGCCATCGAGAAGTGCATGGAAGCAATTTCGCCGGACGGCATGATTCCTGAAGACGGCCCGCCCACGGCACTCAAGGCTCTTGCTGCCTACAACCCAGAAATCCGCAATGCCAAAATTGATTTATCTAAAACATTTACCAATGATTTCACCCGACGTGCCAATGAAAAATATCCTGAAGTCAAAGTCTAACTTGAGTATGGTTCATGGCGTTCACTGAAGCACAAGCAGCCTCGGGCGTTAGGCAAGACGAGGCTGCAGCACTCTTATTAAAAGATATCACCTGTACGTTTGTTTCGCGCGACGATGCCAGTCAGCGCTACACGGCCGTTTCGAGCACCACGCTCGCGGTGGCGCCCGGTGAATTCGTGTCGGTGGTAGGCCCCACAGGTTGCGGCAAATCGACGCTCTTGAATATCGCGGCGGGCCTACTTGCGCCGTCTAGCGGCGTGGTCGAGTCCTTTGGTCAGACGCTTAGCGGAATCAACAGTCGCGCGGGGTATATGTTTCAAGGTGAGGCGTTGCTGCCGTGGCGCTCGGCGCTCGATAACGTCGTGGCCGGGCTTGAGTTCGCGGGCGTTGAGCGCGCGCAAGCCTGTGAGCAGGGGCGCGAATGGATGAAGCGCGTGGGCTTAAGCGGCTTTGAAGATCGCTATCCGCATCAAATGTCTGGTGGAATGCGTAAGCGCACGATGCTCGCGCAGACTTTGATTCGTGACCCTGACATTATCCTGATGGATGAGCCCTTCTCGGCGCTCGATATTCAAACCCGCCAACTCATGGAAAACGAAGTGCTTGAGTTATGGATGGCTAAGCGTAAAGCGGTACTGTTTATCACCCATGATTTAGACGAAGCGATTGCCATGAGCGATCGCGTGGTGGTGTTGTCGGCGGGCCCGGGCACGCGCCCGATCGGTGAGTTCGTCGTTGACTTGCCGCGCCCGCGTGATGTCGCCGAAGTCCGTATGCAGCCGCGGTTCGTTGAGTTGCATAAAGCGATTTGGACGGTGCTGCGAGACGAAGTTCTTAAGGGCTACGCCCAACAAAAGCGAGCTTGAGATGTTGAATTTTTTGAAACCCACCTCCCAACTGTCATTGCGTATTTGGCAAGTCAGTATTTTAATTTTTGTCATCGGTGGCTGGCAGCTAGCCGCTGCCGATCCAAAAATAGCTTTCTTCTTTGGTAAACCCCTTGGCGTGTGGGGCAGAATTTGGGATTGGTTTGTCGCCAATGGCGATATCTATTCGCATTTAGGAATCACGTTAACCGAGACCGTCTTGGCCTTCTTTATTGGCACCACCACTGGGCTTGGCATGGGCTTGTGGCTCGGCTTGTCGCCCATGGCCAGTAATATTCTCGATCCCTATATCAAAGCCTTAAATTCAATGCCTCGCGTCATTTTGGCGCCGATTTTTGCGATGTGGTTTGGCTTGGGGATTTGGTCAAAAGTGGCGTTGGCGGTCACGCTGGTATTTTTTATTGTATTTTTTAACGTCTACCAAGGCGTGCGCGAAGTCAGCCCGACCTTGCTTGACAACGCCCGCATGCTGGGCGCGGATCGCAAGCAACTACTCAGGCAGGTGTACCTACCTAGCGCGACGAGCTGGGTCTTTTCAAGCTTGCACACCTCGGTTGGTTTGGCCTTTGTGGGCGCCGTGGTGGGCGAGTATTTAGGCTCTGCGGCAGGGGTCGGTTATCTGATCTTGCAAGCCGAAGGGACGCTAGATGTCAACACGGTGATTGCTGGTATTTTTGTGTTAACTGCTTGCGCACTGATCTTGGATTCGCTGGTCGGTATCATCGAAAAACGTCTGATGCGCTGGCAGCCAAAATCGGGCGAAACCGAAAAGCTGTGAGGCTTCGATCGGTGAGGCTTCGATCGGTAACGCCTCGCTTACGAGTTAGCCTGAGGCGTTTGCCTCTAACGCTGCGCCTCGATCAACGCATCAAGCTTGCGTGCATCAGCGACAAACGCGCGGATTCCTTCAGATAATTTCTCGCTTGCCATCGCGTCTTCGTTTAGCAAAAAGCGAAAGGCTTGCTCGCCCGAAGGTAAGCGTTCGGGTGCGTTAGCTTTCGCATAGGAGGCGTTTAGACAAGGGGTGACTTCACCCTGTGCGTCACTGAGGTTAGCCAACAAGTCGGGACTGATCGTTAATAAATCGCAGCCAGCAAGCGCCAAAATCTGCCCAGTGTTTCTAAAGCTCGCGCCCATGATTTCAGTCGCGATCCCAAAATTTTTGTAGTAGCTGTAGATTGTTGATACCGATAGCACACCCGGGTCGTTCACGCCGCTGCTGGCGGTTTCGTCCCATTTGCTACCTTGTTGTTTTTTGTGCCAGTCATAGATGCGGCCCACAAAGGGTGAAATTAACTGTACGCGCGCGTCGGCGCACTCAACCGCTTGCACCAGCGAGAACAACAGCGTCAGGTTGCAATGAATACCTTCAGCCTCTAACACGCGGGCTGCCTGTATGCCTTCGTAGGTGGCGGCAATTTTGATCAGGATGCGGTCGCGACCAAAGCCAGCCGTTTGATAAAGAGAGATCAGCTGCCGAGCACGCTCGATGGTGGCAACCGTGTCAAAAGACAGGCGTGCATCCACCTCTGTTGACACTCGACCGGGCACAATATTAAGAATTTCTTTCCCGAAGGAGACGAGCAGCTGGTCAACAAGGTCACTCGTCGGCGCCTTGGGGTTGGCTTTTACACAGCGTTCAAGCATGGGGCGATAGGCGTCTTGTTGCACTGCTTTGAGGATTAAAGAGGGGTTTGTGGTGGCGTCGGTCGGTAAATAGCGCCGCATGCTCTCGAAGTCGCCCGTATCGGCCACAACGGTGGTTTGGGTGCGCAGAGAGTCGAGAAGGCTGGCCATAAGTTATACTTCCAAGGTTTGCTTACTAATTTTTTACGCTGGGGTTGATTGTGCTGCCGAATATATTTGAAGAACTACGCGCCAAGCAAAATGCCCCCCAGTCAAAGCGTGCTGTCGCAATTCTAGCGCTCGCCGACGGAACCGTCTTTCAGGGCGTCTCGATCGGGGCTGAGGGCCACACGGTCGCCGAGGTTGTATTCAATACGGCCATGACAGGTTACCAAGAAATCCTGACTGATCCCAGCTACAGCGGGCAAATAGTCACGTTAACGTATCCGCATATTGGCAACACTGGCATCAACGTCGAAGACGTCGAATCCGGCAAAATTCACGCTGCCGGCTTGATTGTGCGCAATTGCCCCGAGCAATTGTCTAACTTTCGGTCAACACAGTCTTTGCCCGACTACCTCAAGTCGCAAGGTATTGTTGCGATCGCCGAGATCGACACCCGTAAGCTGACTCGCATCTTGCGAGAAGGTGGCGCGCAAGGGGGGTGTATTTTGGTAGCTGACGACGCCGAACAAGCCTTAAAGCTGGCGGCGCAGTTTCCGGGTATGTCCGGACAAGACTTAGCGAAAGTCGTTTCTGACACCAAGCAGGCTAGCTGGACAGAAACCACTTGGCAGCTCGAGACCGGTTTTGGCCAAAGCAACAGTCAGTTACTCCACGTGGTGGCCTACGATTTTGGAGTCAAGTCCAATATTTTGCGTTTAATGGCAGAGCGCGGTTGTCGCATCACCGTCGTGCCGGCACAAACCACCGCCGCTGAAGTCTTTGCACTCAAGCCCGACGGAGTCTTCTTATCCAACGGGCCCGGTGACCCCGATCCCTGTGAGTATGCGATTGCCGCCACGAAAGTGTTTCTTGAACGCAAGCTGCCAACTTTCGGCATTTGCCTAGGACACCAGATTATGGGCCTGGCTCTTGGCGCCAAGACCATCAAAATGAAAACCGGCCACCACGGCTCAAACCACCCCGTGCAGCATCTGTCCTCTGGCCGCGTGTTCATCACCGCACAAAACCATGGCTTTGCTGTTGACGCTAAAACCCTGCCAGCCAACGCTCGAGCCACGCACGTCTCGTTGTTTGACGGCACTTTGCAGGGGTTTGAATTAACCGATCGTCCTGCCTTTTGTTTTCAGGGGCACCCCGAAGCGAGTCCTGGGCCACATGACATCGTTGTCTTGTTCGATCAATTCATGAGCCTGATGGCCAGCAACAAATAAAGAGTCACCATGCCCAAGCGTACCGACCTAAAAACTATTCTGATTATTGGCGCTGGCCCCATTGTGATTGGGCAAGCATGTGAATTTGATTACTCAGGCGCGCAGGCCTGCAAAGCTCTCAAAGCAGAGGGCTATCGTGTGGTGTTGGTTAACAGCAATCCGGCCACCATCATGACCGACCCAGAAACAGCCGATGTCACCTACATCGAGCCCATTACCTGGCAAGTGGTCGAAAAAATCATCGAAAAAGAACGCCCAGATGCTGTATTGCCCACGATGGGTGGTCAAACGGCACTAAATTGCGCGCTCGATCTCGATAAAAACGGTGTACTCAAAAAATACAAGGTTGAGTTGATCGGTGCGAATGCGCACGCAATCGAAAAAGCCGAAGACCGTCAAAAATTTAAAGTCGCCATGACCGCGATTGGTCTTGAGTCGGCCAAGTCGGGTGTTGCACACTCGCTCGAAGAAGCTTGGGAAGTTCAGCGCCGTATCGGCATTGAACTGGAAACCTCAGGGTTTCCGGCAGTGATTCGCCCAAGCTTTACCCTGGGTGGTAGCGGGGGCGGTATTGCTTACAACGCAGAAGAGTTCGAAACCATTTGCCGTCGTGGCCTTGAAGCCTCGCCGACTAGCGAGCTCTTGATTGAAGAGTCGTTGCTAGGCTGGAAAGAATTTGAAATGGAAGTGGTGCGTGACAGTGCCGACAACTGCATTATCGTTTGCTCGATCGAAAACTTAGACCCAATGGGTGTGCATACCGGTGACTCGATCACGGTTGCACCCGCTCAAACGCTGACTGATAAAGAATATCAAATCATGCGTAATGCTTCGATCGCGGTGTTGCGCGAAATCGGCGTTGATACTGGCGGCTCAAATGTGCAGTTTGCAGTCAACCCCTTAAATGGCCGGATGATTGTGATTGAGATGAATCCGCGTGTATCGCGTTCATCTGCTTTGGCATCAAAAGCCACGGGTTTTCCGATCGCGAAGGTTGCCGCACGGTTGGCGGTGGGGTACACCTTAGACGAACTTAAAAATGAGATCACGGGTGGTGCAACGCCTGCCTCGTTTGAACCTACGATCGATTACGTGGTCACCAAGGTGCCACGCTTTGCCTTCGAAAAATTTCCAACGGCTGACGCACGCTTAACGACGCAGATGAAGTCGGTTGGCGAAGTCATGGCCATTGGCCGCACCTTTCAAGAATCCTTTCAAAAAGCGCTGCGCGGCCTAGAGGTCGGCGTAGACGGCCTGAATCAAAAAACCACTGATCGTGAAAAAATCCAAGTTGAACTAGGTGAACCTGGCCCCGAGCGGATTTGGTATGTAGGCGATGCCTTTGCGCAAGGCTTCACGATGGAAGAAGTGCATCAGCTCACCAAGATTGACCCTTGGTTTTTAGCGCAGATTAAAGAAATCGTTGATATTGAATTGGCGCTTGAACAGCGTACGGTAGCCGATCTTGATTACGATACCTTATGGCAACTTAAGCGCTGCGGTTTCTCTGATCGACGTCTGGCTTTTTTATTGGATACCGTTGAGGGCGAAGTACGTAAGCTGCGTCATCAACTGAATGTGCGACCGGTCTTTAAGCGAGTCGATACCTGCGCAGCCGAGTTCGCCACCAACACTGCTTATTTATACTCAACCTATGAGCAGGAGTGCGAAGCCAAACCGACTGATCGTAAAAAGATCATTGTGCTAGGTGGTGGCCCCAATCGTATCGGCCAGGGCATTGAGTTTGATTATTGTTGCGTGCATGCGGCCCTTGCGTTGCGCGAAGATGGTTTTGAAACCATCATGATTAATTGCAACCCCGAAACCGTATCCACCGATTACGACACCTCTGATCGTTTGTATTTTGAACCCGTCACACTTGAAGATGTACTAGAGATCGTGCACATCGAAAAGCCCGTGGGCATGATTGTGCAGTATGGCGGTCAAACGCCGTTAAAGCTCGCGCGTGCACTCGAAGCCAACGGCGTGCCCATCATTGGTACCAGCCCCGAGTCAATCGATGTGGCCGAAGATCGCGAGCGTTTTCAAAAGTTATTAACCAAGCTCAATCTGCGTCAACCGCCCAACCGCACCGCACGCACTGAAAGCGAAGCCTTGGCCCATGCTCAAGAAATCGGTTATCCCTTGGTCGTACGCCCAAGTTATGTGTTGGGTGGTCGCGCCATGGAAATCGTGCACGAACAAGGTGACCTCGAGCGCTACATGCGCGAGGCCGTGAAAGTCAGCAATGACTCGCCGGTGTTGCTTGATCGCTTTTTGAATGACGCTATTGAAATCGATGTTGATTGTCTGTGCGATGGGCAAGAGGTGTTTATTGGCGGTGTGATGGAACACATCGAGCAGGCGGGCGTGCACTCTGGCGACTCTGCTTGCAGCTTGCCGCCGTTTTCGCTTTCTGTTGAGATGACGACCGAAATCAAACGCCAAACTGCGCTGATGGCGCGTGCGTTGAATGTCTCTGGTTTAATGAACGTGCAGTTCGCCGTGCAAAAAGGTGACGTCTATGTGCTTGAAGTGAACCCGCGTGCTTCGCGTACGGTTCCTTTTGTGTCTAAAGCAACAGGCTTGCAATTAGCCAAGATCGCTGCACGCGCGATGGCCGGGCAAACCTTGGCCTCGCAGGGCATCACCAAAGAGGTTGTTCCGCACTACTTCTCAGTTAAGGAAGCGGTGTTTCCGTTTGTGAAGTTTCCGGGTGTTGACACCATTCTTGGCCCCGAAATGAAATCGACCGGTGAAGTGATGGGAGTAGGCGTGACCTTTGGCGAAGCCTTTGTGAAGTCACAAATGGCCGCAAGCGTGAATTTGCCCGAATCGGGCACAGTCTTTATTAGCGTCAAAAATCAAGATAAGCCTAAAGCGGTTGAAGTTGCCCGCGGTTTGCATGGTTTGGGCTTCAAAGTGGTGGCAACGCGCGGTACTGCCGCCGCAATCAAAGAAGCTGGCATCCCTGTCATGGTGGTCAACAAAGTGGCTGAAGGTCGTCCGCATATTGTCGATATGCTTAAAAATGGCGAAGTCGCGCTGGTGATCAATTCAGTCGAAGAACGCCGTAACGCCATCACCGATTCGCGTGCGATTCGTACACAAGCGCTGGCAGCCAGAGTCACTTACTACACCACAATCGCAGGTGCACGTGCGGCTGTTGAGGGCATGCAGTATCTGCGCGAAGGGCTTGGGATTAAGGTGTATTCGTTACAAGAACTGCATCAATCGCTGGCGAACTAACATGACACCGACCCCTCTCCCTTATACCGGCCTGCGCGTTTTGGACATCAGCCAGGGCATTGCTGGCCCTTACTGTGCCCACATACTCTGGCAGCAGGGCGCGCACGTTCTAAAGGTCGAGCCCCCGGCTGGTGATTGGATTCGCTTTGTCGGTGTGGGTAAGGGTGACTTGAGCGCATTGGCGATTCAGTTTAATGCGGGTAAGCAAGCGTTAGCGCTAGATGCGCGTACAGAAGCAGGCAAGAAAGTGTTGTTCGATCTTGCATTGCAAGCTGATGTCATCGTGCAAAATTTTCGACCGGGCGTCGCCGATCGCTTGGGCGTTGGTTACGCCACGCTTTCAAAAATAAAGCCTGACCTGGTTTATGTATCGGTCAGTGGTTACGGCCAGGATGGACCCTATGCAAACGCGCCCGCTACAGATTCAGTCATGCAGGCTGACAGTGGCTTGATGTTTTCTAATCAAGACGAGCAAGGTACCCCCAGGCGCGTGGGTTTGTTAGCGGTTGATGTCATGACCGGGCTGTACGCTTCGCAGGGGGCTGCAACGGCGTTATACCAGCGCTTAGCGCACAAGCTTGGGACGCATGTTCAGGTCAGCCTGTTTGAAGCCTGCACGGCCTTTCAAGGTGCCTGTTTTATCGAACAAACCATGGCAGGCAAACGTCCGTTTGGGGCGGTCAGCGCACCGAATGCGGTGTTTGATACCCTCGATGGCAAACTTTCTGTGGTGACTGTCAACACCGATCATTTTCATCGCGTTTGTAAAGCTCTGAACCGTGAAGTCTGGATCACAGACCCCCGTTATCTCGAAAACGAAATTCGTTTTTCGAACCGAGCTGCGCTGCAGGCTGATATTGCCGCGTTACTCAAAACGCAGACGACCGCTCATTGGGTAGGCTTATTACAAAAGCACGATGTGTTGCACGCACAGGTGCGCAATTACACTGAGGTGCTTGAACACCCTCAGGCTTTGCACTTGAATTTGGCGCAACAACTCGAGCAGGCTGGTGTCGGCAAGCTGCCCTATATTGGTTTGCCCTCGCATCCGCTGCATCGCCCCGTGACCAGTGCACCGCGCATCGGAGAAAACTCAACTCAGGCGCTGACTGAGGCCGGCTTGAGTGCCGACGCGATTCAGCAACTGCTTGAGGCCAGTGTCGTGACTCAGGCGCCGGCGCTAGCTTCTTAATCATGAATCATTTCAAAAGTCGAGCCTCTATGTTCAGTTTAAAGTTTGTTTTGCAGCTATTTTGTGTGGCGAGTCTCGCTAGCACGGCCGGTGCACCAGTCGCGTTCGCACAGGCCAGCTCGTATCCAAACAAAGCAATTCGTATGGTCGTGCCATACCCACCTGGTGGTCCAACGGATTTGACGGCCCGTGTAGTCGCTGCCGAAATGAGCAAAATACTCGGCCAGTCGATCATTGTTGATAATAAGCCGGGCGCAAGTGGCATGATCGGTGCTGAGTTGGTGGCGCGCGCTGAACCCGATGGTTATACCTTTTTAGCGAATGCGTCATTGCACGTGATCAATCCACATCTGTATCCAGAGATGCGGTTTGATGCGCTAAAAGATTTTGTGCCCATCACACAGCTGGCTGGTGTGCCCCTGGTGTTGGTGGTGCCCAATAGCTTGCCCGTGTATTCAGTAAAAGACTTGGTTGAGTACGGCAAAAAGAATCCAGGCAAACTCAACTTTGCCTCGTCTGGTAACGCTTCGGCGCAACATTTGGCGGGTGAGTCATTTAAGGTTGCGGCGGGCATTGAGATGCAGCACATTCCGTACAAAGGCAGTTCACCTGCCTTGGCAGATTTGGTGGGTGGGCAAGTGCAGTTGATGTTTGATTCAATGCCTTCGGCCATGCCGTTCATCAAGGCGGGTAAGTTGCGCGCCATCGCTGTCACAACGCTCAAGCGTGCACAAGCGCTGCCTGAACTGCCTACGATTTCCGAGTCAGGTTATGCGGGTTTTGATATTGCGACGTGGTATGGCTACTGGGCCCCAAAAGGTACGCTGATGGCCATCGTCAATCAGTTATCCCAAGCGGCGAGTCAAGCCCTTAAGTTGCAATCAGTGCAAGATCAGTATGCGGGAATGGGCGCTGAGCCTGTGGGTTCAACCTCGGCTGAATTTGCCAAGTACAACGAAACTGAACTCGTCAAGTGGCAGAAAATCGTACGCGCTTCGGGTGCGAAGGCGAATTAAGTGGCGGTTTTTATTACCGGTGCGAGCAGCGGCTTAGGCGCGGCACTCGCCAAACAGTTTGCACTGCAGGGTCATACGCTCGGTTTATTGGCGCGTCGACGCGATCGGCTACACGAACTCGTTTCGAGTTTGCCCGGGCGGCACTTTCTATACGTGGTCGATGTTCAAGATCGCGCTGAGCTTCATGCCGCCGCACACAACTTTATCGAACAAGTGGGTGAGGTGGATGTCGTCATCGCCTGCGCGGGTATCAGTGCTGGCACGCTGACGGAAGAAGCTGATGATTTTGCTGTGTTCAAAGCGATCTTTGAAACCAACGTGATGGCCACAGTGTCAACGTTTGAGCCCTTTGTGCCGCAGATGATTAAGCGTCAAGGCGGCACGCTTGTGGGGATTGCGAGTGTGGCAGGTGTTAGAGGATTGCCGGGTGCCGGGGCATATAGCGCCTCAAAATCGGCCGTGACCACCTACTGCGAAAGTTTGCGTCTAGAACTCAAGCCACATAACGTCGGTGTCGTGACGATTGCGCCTGGTTTTATTCGCACAGAGATGACCGAAAAAAATCCTTATCACATGCCGTTTTTGATGGATGCTGAGGTGTTTGCAGTAAAAGCGCTCGCGGCAATCCACCAAAAAAAATCTTACGTGGTGATCCCGTGGCAGATGGGGGTGGTGGGTAAGCTGATGCGCCTGCTGCCCAATTGGCTTTATGACAGGCTGGCGGTGAATGGGCCGCGTAAACCTAGGCAAGCTGGCTGAGGATCATCAGCCTGTTTGCTAGATGAGTCGTTTAACGACATTGGCAATAATAAAGATCAATAAGGCGAAAGCGCTGAAAAAGAGTGTGATGACGAACATCGTTGTTTTTGCTCTCTCTGAGTCACTAAACCGGTATGTGATGTATCTCAACATAGAAATCCTTCTTGTAAAAATTTAAATAACAAAATGCAAAGCGGAAGAAAATATAGCGGTCAAGACGCTGACAATGAACGAGTCAATCAGATACTTGTATTGAGCGCAGCAAGGTCAAGAAGACGTAATGTCATTGCTTGCGCCGTGCTCTAGGTGACGTACGTCGCCCCAGTTGATGAGCTTCCAACCATCTTTTGAAACGCTTAAACGGTTCAAGCTTGCGTTCAGCAACGGTGCCTCGCGCGGCACGCGCAGGCTGACTTGGGTAGCGTGGCGCCAGATGATATCCATGGCACCGCCGTGGCTCACCACCATCACGCGTTGACCAAGATGTTTTGCTGCGATGTCATCAATTGCTTGCACCACGCGTTGATGAAAAAATCCTAACGACTCACCGCCTGGCAGTTCAGCATCGGGGTCACGGCTGCGCCAGACTTTTGCGGCTTCAGGGGCTTGTTGATCCATCTCGCCATAAATCAACCCTTGCAAGACGCCAAAGTGACGCTCGCGTACGCCGGGCTCGATATTGAGAGTTAAGCCCAGTGAGTCAGCCAAAATACTGGCGGTATGGTGCGCGCGCTTGAGGTCACTGGTATAGATCGCATCAACGCCATCACCCGTTGCCTTGAGCGTTGCAAGATGCTTGCCCAGTGCTTGGGCTTGTTCGATGCCTTTTTCGTTTAACGGGATATCTTCCCAACCTTGTACACGGCGTACGACATTCCAAGGCGTTTCGCCGTGTCTCACTACCCAAATTTCGGTCATACAAAATATCCAGATTATTGATTCAGTGATGCACAACGCTCGGGATGACGGTGGCAGGGGGCGTGTTACGACTACGCCCGCAACGCACTAGCCCATCAATCATCACCATCCCAATGCCTGGAATATCACCAAGTTTGACGCTGTCGAGTAGGTCGCGCCCCGCGGTGTGTTGTGCGCGATCCATAAACACTAAATCGGCTGCGCGTCCAGGCTCAATCAGGCCGCAGTTTAAATCACGCATGCGTGCGGTGTTGCCCGTGGCAAAACAGAATACCAATTCAGGGGGGATGTTGCCCAAGCTTGAAAGCAAGGCGATCATGCGCAAAATACCCAGAGGCTGAACGCCAGAGCCCGCGGGCCCGTCGGTACCCAAAATAACTCGATGTGGACACTTTAGTTGCATAGCCGCTTGCGCTGCGGCGATCGCGATTTTTTCGTTACCGTTGTGTACGATCTCGATACCGCGTGTGGATTTTTCGCACAACTCACAGACATGTGCTTCCGAGAGCGACGTGTGACCGCCGTTAATGTGACCGATGATATCGGCGTCGGCCTCAAGGACCACATCTTTATCGATCAAGCCAGAGCCTGGAATCGAGGGCCCGCCCGTGTGGATGGTGCTTTGAATGCCGTATTTGCGGGCCCAAGCTACCATTTTTGCGGCTTCTTCGCCCGCCTTGACTGAGCCCAAGCCCACTTCACCTAACAGCTTGACGCCGGCCTCAGCTAATTCTTTAAAATCTTGTTCGACCATACCCTGTTCGATGACCGGTGCGCCCGCTAAGACTTTGACGCCACCCGGGCGAAAGTTATCAAACGCACGCTGCGCTGTAATGGCCAGTGCTTTGAGTCCAACGATATCCTTAGGCCGGCCAGGCAAGTGCACCTCGCCCGCCGAAATCATTGTGGTGACACCCCCATTGAGCGTCGACTCAATCCAGCCGATTTGATTTTGGCGCGGTGTCCAATCGCCAAACACAGGATGCACATGGCTATCAATCAAGCCGGGTGCCACGCACGTGTTATGCGCGTCGATGATTGTTTTTGCATGAGAAATATCGCAGTCTTTTTCTTTACCGACTGCAACGATCAGCCCATCGTTGATCACAATCGTATCCGCAGACAGAATCGGCTGGTCTAGATCGCCTGACAAAAGCAAGCCAATGTTTTTGATGACGACTTTGCCTGATTTTTCGCTTGCTAGAACTTCTGCCATGCTGATCTCCTGGATAACTCAAGCACCACGATTTAACGGACCACAGTTCGTTGCACCGCATCGACAACAAACGCTTCCCACTGTTTGAAGGTGGCTGGCGCTTCAAGATTTTCGCCTAAAAAGGCGGACAATGTGAAACGATTTGACTGGTAAAAATAACCTAGGGCGGCGATCATCATGTACAGATCGCGCGAGGACAGGTCTTTTCTAAATACCCCTTGCTCGACGCCGCAGACCAAGACCTGATCGACCACGCCAATCGCGGGTGAAGAATATTCGCGAGCCTTGCTCGATTTTGCAATATGTTTGCCGCCGTGTAGGTTCTCGCTGTTTAACAGCGTCACAAATTCTGGATTTTTTTTGTAATACTGCAAAATGAATTGCACCACTTGTTTTAGCGCGACCAAAGGTTGTGTGGTGTCGAGTTTGAGCGCAGCTTCGGCATCGTTAAAGCGCCGGTAGGTCTCTTCAAGCGCCGCCACAAACAAGCCTTCTTTGTTGCCAAAGTAGTAATAGATCATGCGATCGTGCGAGTTGGCGGCTTTCGAGATCTGATCAATGCTGCCACCGTCTAAGCCATGCTTGGCGAAGATTTTGATGGCAGCGCGCAAGATGTTCTCGCGCGTGGTTTCCGCCGAGCGTTCTCTGGCCCCTGTTTGTCGCGGCGACTTAATGGGTGTCGGCGCGGTGGGACTCATTGTTCGACGAAAGCCCGTTCAACCACATAGTCGCCTGGTTTGGTGGTGTTACCTTCGTTAAAGCCGCGCTGCTCGAGCATGATTTTGAGATCGCGCAATAAGCCGGGGCTGCCGCAAATCATGATGCGGTCTTGCGTGCGGTCTAAGGCAGGCAGGCCTAGATCTTTAAAGAGCTTTTCGTTTTCGATCAGGGTAGTGATCCGGCCCATTTGTTTATATTGCTCACGCGTGACGGTTGGGTAGTAGCGTAACTGTTTAGCGACCATTTCACCTAAAAATTCGTGTTGCGGAAGTTCTTGGGTCAGGTAGTCATGGTAGGCGAGTTCGGCGACCTCACGCACCGAATGGACCAAAATGACTTCTTCAAATTTTTCGTAGGTTTCGGGGTCGCGGACCACGCTTAAAAAGGGCGCTAACCCCGTGCCAGACGCAAGCATATACAAGCGTTTGGCCGGTAACAGATAGTCAATCAGCAGCGTGCCGGTGGGTTTGCGGCCCACTACGATTGAGTCACCGACCTTGATGTGTTGCAGCTTTGAGGTGAGAGGGCCGTCTTCGACCTTGATACTTAGAAACTCAAGGTGCTCTTCGTAATTGGCGCTCACAATACTGTAGGCGCGCAACAGCGGTTTGTGATTAACTCGCAGTCCGATCATGGTGAAGTGCCCATTACTAAAACGTAACGATGGATCGCGGGTGGTCGTGAAGCTAAACAGGCCCTCAGTCCAGTGGTGTACGGATAAAACGGTTTCTTCGTTAAAGGCGCTCATGGTCGGGTAGGGGTCAGATAAATTGAAAGTAGGGGCCGCCTCAACAAATACATTGCGAGCTTGCGGGGGATGCATTAAATTAAACAATAAATGTAGTGAATGCAACACTAAATTGTAGCAAATGCTACATTAAATGTTAGCCTTGTGTTGTAATTTAACCAACGATGAAAAGGTAATAAGCGTTCAACCCGCCGCGACATGACCGAACACACAAAAACCGACGGGCTGTCTGCGCAGCAGTCCGAAACAGAGAAAGAGGCGACTGCGGGAGTGTCGGCAGGGCAGTCGCGCGCCTCAGGTGCGGTCAAGATTGAGTGCAACGCGTGTCCAGTGTTGTGTCAGATCAGCGCCGGACGCACAGGCGCCTGCGATCGGTATGCCAACCAAGAGGGAGTTTTGATTCGGGTCGACCCCGTGGTGGTGCTCAAGCGCGCCTTGCAGTCGGCTGAGCCTACCTTAGTGCCCTTTGCGCCCAGTGCCTCTGACGACGCGTGGGGCGGAGATCTGATGCACACCAATGAGGTCTTCATCACGGGCGTGGGATCGTCAACGACCTACCCAGATTACAAGCCAGCGCCGTTTATTGTGGGCTCGCAAATAGACGGCGTCGATATGGTGACCGTCGTCACCGAAGGTATCTTTAGTTACTGCAGCTTAAAAGTCAAAATTGACACCGACCGTTATTTGGGACCAGAGCAGGCCAACGTGCTTTGCCGCGGCGAGGTGGTTGGCCACGTCACGACCGCCGAGTACGGTTCGCAGATGCTCTCTTTAGGCGGCGTTCATCACTTAACCGGTGGCAGTAAAAAAGAAGGCCGCATCGCCATGGAGCTGATGCAGACGCTTGGCAACAAAGCTGCGGCTGAGTTAAGTATCGAGGGTGGTGCCACCCTTGTGATTCAGGCTGGGTGTGCGCCCATTGTCAATGGCGTGGTCGAACAGCGCATGCGGGTTGGTTGCGGCTCGGCCGCGATTGGTATTTTTGCGCAACAATTTTTTGAGCTGGCCGATGAGGTCGTGGTGGTTGACGATCACATCACAGGTGTCTTGACCGAACACCAGGCGGGGTGTTGCTTGAACATGCCCGCCTCGGGGATCAGCATACGCGGGCGCCGCTCAACGCCCGGGCGATACTTTCAAGTGGCGAACCCTGGTACCGGCTGGGGGGGAACAGATATTTCAGACCCCTTGGCGATCATTGAAAAGTGGGATCCCAAGCGCGCCTGGCCCGGCTTGCGCTTGCTGATGACTTCGACCACCGGCGAGCATGCCGCCTGGTATGTGCTCGACGAAAAGCTCAGTCCCGTGCAGCAACCGATGCCCGAGGCGGTGCAGGACGTGATCGACCGTATCGGTGAAAACTGCGAACCATCGCTGACCACGGTCTTGTTTTTAGGTGGGGCCGGAGGCAGTTTGCGAGCTGGTGTCACTGACAATCCAGTGCTACTCACGCGTGCCATTAAAAAAGCCTTGGTCAATGTCACCTGCGGCGGTGCACCAGCCTATGTCTGGCCTGGAGGGGGGATCACTGTCATGGTCGATGTTTTGCGCATGCCCGACAACAGCTTTGGTACCGTGCCCACGCCGGCGATCGTCGCGCCCTTTGAATTCAGCATGCGTGCCGACGAATTCAAGCGGCTCGGAGGGCATATCGCTTATGTGCGGCCGCTGCAAGAGGTGTTGCAGCGTGGCGCCTGGCATCACGATGGCGCACCCACTGCGCGCAAGTGGGTGGTACAGCCAACAGAAAACGCGTGGCCCTTGGGCCAGCCACCGCTGCTTGGATAAGCGAGATGGAGCCGATCTTACAAGAACTGCCGCAAGGGCGCCGCCATTTTCAGCATGGACCCATTGATATCATCGCGTACGCTGAAGGTGACGCGGCGGGCGTTGCGCGCGCGCACGAGGCCGCCTGGCACAGATTTGGTCAAATCCTGCCCGAGTTAGTGTGCGAACTGACGGAGCTTCGCAGGCCTGTGCTTTGCCCGGTCGCGTTAAAGGGCCCCATTGCGCAGTTGATGTGGCAAGCGTGCAAGGACTGCTTAATCGAAGCGGATTCAGAAGCGTTTTTAACACCAATGGCCGCAGTGGCAGGTTCGGTTGCGCAAGACTTAAGCGCGTGTTATCAGGTGCCGGGGATCCGACGCGCTTGGCTCAACAATGGTGGGGATATCGCGTTGTATCTCACCGAAGATACTGCTGTTTCGGTGGGGCTATTTGCTGATCTGGCGCGCTTTGACGAGACACAACTCGTGGCTGGCGTACAGACCGATGCCGTGTTCGAGGTCAGACATGGAATGGGCATTGGCGGTATCGCCACCAGCGGCTGGCGCGGTAGAAGTTTTTCGTTAGGGATCGCCGATAGCGTGACCGTCTTTGCCGCGAGTGCGTCGCAGGCTGATGCTGCCGCAACCGTGATTGCCAATGCGGTCAACGTGGTGGATGCGCGCATCGGTCGCGAACCTGCAGCGACGCTCAAAGACGACTCTGACCTCGGGCAGCGTCTGGTGACAGTGGCCGTTCCCGAGCTCAGCCAAGAACAAGCCCGCAGTGCGCTTGAGGCGGGTCTAAAAAAAGCACACACGCTCAGGCAGAACGGTTTAATCTGTGCCAGTGTTTTAAGTTGTCAGGGGTGGTTTGTCAGTACCGAAACCACTCGCATCCAACGTCTGTCCTAGGGTCACTATGCAAGCAAATATTCGTAGAATCGTGGTGCAAGTCGACGAGGTCTTGAGCGAAAACGGTCAGGTCGTCGCGCCCGCGACACGGCGCGCGTTAGCGATGGCTGTCATCGAGAACCCCTATGCTGGGCGTTACGTTGAAAATCTAGACGAACTCATCGCCATCGGCGAAGAATTGGGTGCCTTGCTTGGCCAACGCTGTGTGCAAGCCTTAGGCATCCAGCCTGCCCAAGCGCAAAGCTACGGCAAGGCGGCCATCGTGGGCGAGGCGGGTGAACTCGAACATGCGGCCGCACTTTTGCATCCAAAATTGGGCGCGCCCTTGCGCGTGGCGGTAGAAAAAGGCGCGGCACTTGTACCGTCAAGCAAAAAAATGGGCGTGATGGGGACGACGATTGATGTGCCGCTTGGGCATAAAGACGCGGCCTTCGTGCGTAGTCATTTTGACGCGATCGAGGCGCGTGTCACTGACGCGCCACGCGCGAACGAAATCGTTGTCTGTGTGGCGGTAACCGACAGTGGGCGTCCGAAGCCCCGTGTGGGTGGTTTGCAGCATAACGAAATGATCGGAAAAGATGGTTTGCGTTAATCCTTTATTTTTTGAAAGCTAGGGCTCGCGCCCTTTTAACCGGAGAGTAAGATGAAACAGCACCGACTCAGTTGCTTTGCAAAACTCAGCGTCGCAGTAATGACCTTGCTCACTGCCTCGGCAGGTGTGTTGGCGCAAGGTGTCATCAAAATTGGCGAGATCAATAGCTACAAAGCCCAACCCGCGTTTCTTGAGCCCTATAAAAAGGGAATGGAACTCGCAATCGAGCAAATTAATGCCGCGGGTGGCTTGAACGGCAAAAAGGTCGAACTCATCACGCGCGACGACAACGCGAACCCGGGCGATGCTGTGCGGGTCGCCGAAGAATTAGTTTCGCGCGATCAGGTTGACGTCTTGACCGGTTCATTTTTGTCGCACATCGGTTTGGCGCTGACTGATTTCTCGAAACAAAAGAAAATGTTTTTTCTGGCCAGCGAACCATTGACTGATAAGATAGTGTGGCAAAACGGCCATCGCTATACCTTTAGATTGCGCACCTCAACGTACATGCAGGTTGCGATGCTTGTGCCAGACGCGGTTGCCATGAAGAAAAAACGCTGGGCGATCGTGTATCCCAATTACGAGTACGGCCAGTCAGCAGTGGCGAGTTTCAAAGCCTTGCTCAAAGCCGCACAACCCGATGTCGAGTTTGTAGCTGAGCAGGCACCACCGTTGGGCAAGCTTGATGCAGGCAGCGTTGTGCAAGCTTTGGCTGACGCTAAGCCCGATGCTATTTTCAATGTCTTGTTCGGCGCAGACTTAGCCAAGTTCGTACGAGAAGGCAACACCCGCGGTTTGTTTAAAGGCCGTGAAGTGGTGAGCTTATTAACCGGTGAACCCGAATACCTTGATCCACTTAAAGACGAGACCCCGAATGGCTGGTTAGTCACCGGATATCCCTGGTATGGCATCAAAACGCCAGAGCACGCCGCGTTTTTGAAAGCGTATCAAGATAAGTTTAAAGACTACCCGCGTTTAGGTTCGGTGGTGGGCTACAGCTCCATCATGTCGCTCGCAGCTGGCATCAAAAAAGCGCAAAGTACCGAGACCGAAAAGCTTGTGACAGCCTTTAAAGGCTTAAGCTTGATGACACCTTTTGGCCCGATTACTTACCGTCCCGAGGATCATCAGTCCACCATGGGTAGTTTTGTTGGTCGCACCAAAAACGACGGCGGCAAAGGGGTAATGGTTGATTTTCGTTTCTTGGACGGCGCTCAGTTCTTACCTTCAGCTGCCGAGGTTAAAAAACTTCGTCCAGCAGAATAATGCTTCGCACTTGATCGCTGGTTGAGTTCTTGATGGATTTATCTGGCTTTATTGTTCAGTTGCTCAATGGCCTGGCTGGGGCTTCGTCTCTCTTTTTGGTCTCGGCCGGGCTCTCGCTGATTTTTGGTGTCACGCGAATCGTGAACTTTGCTCACGGTTCGTTTTTTATGGTGGGCATTTATCTTGCCTACACCTTGGTCACACGCTTTGCTGACACGCTCGGCTTTTGGCCGGCGCTGCTAAGCGCGGCAGTGCTGGTGGGTGTGTTGGGTGCTCTGGTCGAGCTCACCTTGATGCGCCGCATCTATCGTGCGCCCGAGCTTTTTCAGTTGTTAGCGACTTTTGCGCTGGTCTTAGTGATCAAAGATGCGGTGCTCTGGCTCTGGGGGCCCGAAGAGCTTCTTGGGCCGCGCGCACCGGGTTTAAAAGCGGCGGTACAAATTTTAGGGCGTAGTTTTCCGACCTATGATTTGTTTTTAATTGTCGTGGGCCCCGTTTTGTTGGGCTTGCTTTGGTTGTTACTCACGCGTACCCGCTGGGGAACGTTTATTCGGGCCGCGACACAAGATCGCGAAATGGTGGCGGCCCTTGGGGTCAATCAAGCTTGGCTGTTTACCAGTGTGTTCGCGTTAGGCGCTTTGTTGGCAGGTTTAGGCGGCGCCTTGCAATTACCGCGCGAACCCGCCAGCCTTGAAATGGACTTGAATACCATTGGCGCGGCCTTTGTGGTGGTAGTGGTGGGGGGGATGGGGTCGATTCCTGGTGCGTTCGTCGCGGCGCTATTGATCGCTGAACTTAAAGCCATTTGTATTTGGTTAGGCGTCGTGAATATATTTGGGACTGAGCTCTCGTTTTCAAAACTCACGCTTGTTGTTGAGTTTCTGGTGATGGCGTTTGTGCTGGTGCTGCGTCCCTGGGGTTTGCTGGGCAAGCCACAACCTCTGTCACGCCACGCTGCGCACACCGAGGCGCCCTTACGTGCGCCCACACGCATGACCTTTGCGCTGCAACTTGGGGCGGTGGTGTTGCTGGTGTTGCTACCCTGGTTAACCTCGGCCTCGCCTTACTTCACCGTGTTAAGCATTGATCTGCTGGTGGCTGTGCTGTTTGCTACAAGCCTGCATTTCATTATGGGCCCCGGCGGCATGCATTCGTTTGGGCATGCAGCGTACTTTGGCTTAGGTGCATACGGCGCCGCTTTATTATTTAAAGCACTCGGTTTGCCGATGGAGTTTGCGCTGGTGCTCGCGCCACTCGTGGCTGGCTTGGGCGCTGTACTGTTTGGTTGGTTCAGCGTGCGTTTATCGGGTGTGTATTTGGCTATGCTGACGCTCGCCTTTGCTCAAATTACGTGGGCGGTGGTGTTTCAGTGGGATGCTTTTACCGGCGGGAGCAACGGCTTGACGGGGGTATGGCCAGCCCCGTGGTTGGCGAACAAACAACGCTATTACTTTTTGACTCTGACCTGCGTAGTGTTAAGCGTTTGGTGTCTCAGACGCATGTTGTACGCCCCACTGGGTTACGCCATGCGTGCAGGCCGTGATTCACCGATGCGAGCCGATGCAATTGGTATCGATGTAAAACGCGTGCAGTGGGTAGCGTTTGTCGTGGCGGGTATTTTTGCCGGTGTCGCTGGTGCGCTTTTCGCTTTTTCAAAAGGCAGTATTTCGCCCGAGACCTTGCACGTCAGCCGCTCAGTCGATGGTTTAGTGATGGTTTTGCTCGGAGGCATACAAACTCTGGCGGGTCCCATCGTGGGGGCAATCAGTTTTACCTGGTTGCATGACGCGATCGCGCGCAATACAGAGTACTGGCGTGCAATGCTGGGCGGCATCATTTTGTTGCTTGTCTTATTGTTTCCGCAGGGCTTGGCTGGTTTTACCCGCAGGGTCAGCCAGCGCTTTTCTCCTAAGGGGCAAACGTGAGCCTGCTGGTGGTAAAGGACCTGGGCAAGTCGTTTGGTGGCGTCAAGGCTGTTGACGGGATTTCGTTCGAAATTGACGCGGGCGAACTCTTGGCGCTGATCGGCCCGAACGGTGCCGGCAAATCAACTACCTTCAACATGGTCAACGGACAACTCCAAGCGGAGCGCGGATCGATACAGTTTGACGGACAAGAGTTGGTCGGACTCGCCCCCAGGCAGATTTGGCGCTTGGGCGTGGGTCGAACTTTTCAAATTGCCGAAACCTTTTCTTCGCTGACAGTTCTTGAAAATGTACAAATGGCCTTGCTGTCGCACGCGGGGCAGGTGTTTTCTTTTTTTAAGCCAGCGCGTGCGCATGAACGCCGGCGCGCGCTTGAGTTGCTTGACCAAGTTGGTATGGCTTCGCAAGCAGAGCGCCCCTGCAGCGCGTTAGCCTACAGCGATGTCAAGCGCGTAGAGCTTGCCATTGCGCTGGCGAATTGCCCACGCTTATTGTTGATGGACGAGCCCACCGCAGGGATGGCACCCAAAGAGCGTCACGCGTTGATGACGCTGACTAAAAAACTGGTCGTCGAGCAAAAGATTGCTGTGCTGTTCACTGAGCACAGCATGGATGTGGTGTTCGCGCATGCCGATCGCTTGATTGTTCTAGCGCGAGGCCGCCTGATTGCGCAGGGCAAGGCCCAGGACATTCGCAGAAACCCCAAGGTTCAAGAAGTATATTTTGGTGCTGGCACGACCTTCGAACAAGCACTGGCCGCCGCACCGGTCTTAAACAACACGCCCGCCGCTCAGAGCAGCGCAGTCAGTGCCCAAACCGCGCTCGAGCCGGAGGTCATGGCATCCCCGCTTTTGTCGGTTGCAAGTTTGAACGCCTGGTACGGTGCCGCCCAAATTTTGTTTGACGTGAGTCTTCAGGTCAGGCGTGGTGAGGTCGTGGCTTTGATGGGGCGCAATGGTGCGGGCAAATCGACCACCATGAAAGCGTTGATGGGCTTGCTCGAAGCGCGCACCGGCACCGTGCATTTTATGGAACGCGATATTTCTAAAGAGGCGGCGCATCGGATCGCAGCCAGTGGCCTGGGCTATGTGCCTGAAGACCGCCGAATCTTTACCGATTTAACCGTGCTAGAAAATCTTGAGGTGGGTCGCCAGCCGTATCGGCACTGGCCGGATGGCTCGCCTGCTCCCGCTTGGACCATTGAGCAATTATTTACCTTGTTTCCTAATCTGGGCGAGATGCCCCGGCGACCCGGCGGTCAGATGAGTGGCGGTGAGCAACAGATGCTAACGGTCGCGCGCAGTCTGATGGGCAATCCCTATCTGGTGCTGCTTGATGAACCCTCTGAGGGCGTTGCTCCGGTGATCGTCGAGCAGATGGTACAAATGATTTTGGCTTTAAAAAAACAAGGCGTGAGTATTTTGTTGTCTGAGCAAAACTTGCACTTCGCTCGTTTGGTGTGTGACAGAGCCTACGTGCTTGAAAAAGGGCAGATCCGTTTTAGTGGCAGTATGGCCGAACTCGAGGCCAATGAGCACGTTCGACAAACCTACTTGAGCGTCTGAGAGGCATGGTGAACCCACCCAACTCGTCACCTTGCAGCTTGCTGGTCAATGGTCAGCAGCACGATCTGCTTTTATCAGGCGAAGCCTCGCTCATGCACGTACTGCGTAACGATCTGGCCTTAAATAGCCCCAAGTACGGCTGTGGCCTAGGCCAGTGCGGTGCCTGTACGGTGTTAATCGACGGCGTTGCCGCGCGTGCGTGTGTGGTGCCAGCCCAAGAAGTGCAAGGCCGTGCGATCACCACGCTTGAAGGCCTGGGTTCGCGCACTCAATTGCATCCTGTGCAGCAAGCGTTTGTCGACGAACAGGCCGCGCAGTGTGGCTACTGCTTAAGTGGCATGATTTTGATGACGGTCTCTTTGTTGGCGCACACCCCTGAGCCAACTGAGATCGAGATTCGTAACGCCCTGGCCGGTAATTTTTGTCGCTGCGGCACGCACGTTGAAATCCTAAGTGCGGTTAAGCGTGCAGCCCTGCTCATGCAAAAAGCAAAAGTGCATGCCCATGGCACACCTTAACAACTTGCGCACGCGCGCAGATTTTTTAAAGGCGACTGGCGTCTTGCTGGTCGTGCGCGACCCTGCGCCTGCGCCTGCGCCAGCAGTCGGCCAACCGGTCGCCGTGCCCGGCAACCCCGCCGAGGGTGTCGAACTTTTGTTGTCGCTTTGGCAAGATGGTCGAGTCACCGCCTTACACGGCCACGTTGATCTCGGGACTGGCTTACAAACCGCTTTTGCCCAAATCGTTGCCGAAGAGCTTGATGTCGCACTTGAGCAAGTCGACGTGATCCTCGGTGACACCGCAACCGTGCCTAATCAAGGGCCCACCATTGCAAGTGGTTCGATACAAAACCATGCAGAACCCCTGCGAGCCGCCGCGGCTCAGGCACGAAAGTATTTGCTTGAATTGGCGGCCACACGCCTGGGCGTGCCAGTCGGTCAACTCACGGTTGAGGCCGGCGTGGTGTCAAACCAGGGCCCAAATCCAGACCCGAACTCAGACTCAGGCTTAACGCTTCGCTATGCTGATTTAGTGGCTGGGCAACGCATTCATCTTAAGCTTGAGTTGACCACGCCGGTCAAAGACCCCGCGACCTACCGCGTGGTCGGGCAATCCTTACCACGAGTTGACATCCCTGCTAAGGCAACTGGCGAGCTGGTGTTCGTGCACGATATGCGATTGCCTGGCATGTTGCACGGTCGGGTGATTCGTCCACCGTATGCGGGTGCCGATCACGGCGACTTTATTGGTAACTTGCTTGAGTCAGTCGACGAGTCGTCGATCGCGCATGTCCCGGGCGTTCGCGCGGTCGTGGTGATTCGGGATTTTATTGGCGTGGTGGCTGAGCGTGAAGAGTTTGCTGAATTGGCGGCCAACACCTTGCGCGTGCACTGGAAGCCTTGGGCCGGATTACCCGATCTGTCAAACGTCGAACAAGCTTTGCGTAACAACCCTGCGACGCCGCGTCAGCTTGTCGATGAAGGCGATGTCGATCAGGCGCTTGCGCAGGCTGCGCAGTCAATGCCCCGTACCTATATCTGGCCCTATCAGATGCACGCGTCTATCGGCCCCTCGTGCGCCGTGGCAGAGTTCAACGCCGATCCGACTGATCCGTTTGCTTTAACCGTTTGGGCGGGTACGCAAAACCCTCATATGTTGCGTGCAGACTTGGCGCGCCTGACCGCGCTGCAAGATACCGCGATTGAAATCGTACGCATGGAAGCCTCGGGGTGCTATGGGCGCAACGGCGCGGACGACGTGGCGGCAGATGCCGTATTGCTGGCGCGTGCAGTCGGTGCGCCAGTGCGCGTGCAGCTGACACGTGAGCAAGAAAATCTTTGGGAGCCTAAGGGCGCGGCGCAGTGGATGGATGTTCGCGGTGGCTTGCACGCAGACGGCTCGATCGCAGCCTATGATTTTTCAACGTCGTATCCTTCGAACGGTGCACCCACGCTTGCGTTGCTGCTCACTCGTACGCTTGAACCCAACGCACAAGCGTATGAAATGGGTGATCGTACCGCGCGCCCACCTTACACCTTGCAAAATTTGCGCGTCACGGTCAATGATATGCCACCCATTTTGCGCGCCTCGTGGTTGCGCGGCGTGTCGGCGATGCCCAATTCGTTTGCCCACGAATCCTATATTGATGAGCTTGCGACGGCCGCTGGGGTCGATCCTCTGACCTTCAGGTTGCGCTACCTCGACGATCCGCGTGCGCGTGAATTACTACAAGCGACGGCAACTAAGGCCGGTTGGAAAATACACGAGCAGCCGCAGCAGCAGGGAGCAGAGGGCGATATTTTGCAAGGGCAGGGCATTGCGTGGGCGCGCTACGTTCACAGCAAGTGGCCCGGTTTCGGTGCCGCGTGGGCCGCGTGGATCGCTGATGTTGAAGTCAATAAGCGCACGGGTGAGGTGCACGTCAAACGGGTGGTGGTGGGTCACGATGCGGGCTTAACGATTAATCCTGCCGGTGTTGAACATCAAATTCATGGCAACGTGGTGCAGACCACCAGCCGCACCCTGCTTGAACAAGTACCAACCGAACGCGCGCGCAACACCGTGGCAACTCGTGAATGGGGTTCGTATCCAATTTTGAGTTTCAGGCAGGTGCCTGTCATCGAAGTGATGCAGATGCCCCGTCATAACGAGCCCGCGCTTGGAGCCGGTGAGTCAGCGTCGGTGCCTGGCACGGCTGCGATTGCCAATGCTATTTTCGATGCAACGGGTGTGCGTTTTAGGCAGCCGCCTTTTACCCCTGAGGTTGTGCGCGCGGCGTTGAACCCGTTGCTGTATCAAGACGACTCAGCCACGCACGCCTCTGGCAAGCCTCAATTTGCGGTGCAAGCATCAGACAAACTTCAGGTGGCATCGCAAACAAGTGACCCGCAGCTAACAAGCCCCGCGCGCCAACAGACAGATCACGCCGACGCACGTTGGCCGCGGCCGCGCGCGTGGTGGTTACGCGCAGCGGCGTTGACGGGGGCGTTCGGCGTCACGCTGTTGGGCGCGACTGGGTCACTGTTTGGTCAGCGCACGTCGCTGGCGCCCCTCACGCAACAAACCACGCACCAAACCACAACCTATTCGGCGGCAACGCTTGAGCGTGGTCGTGAGCTAGCAGCGCTAGGGAATTGCGTGACCTGTCATACCAGCGCGCAAGGTAAACCTAATGCTGGCGGTCTCGGGATTCAAACCCCTTTTGGCACGGTCTATAGCACCAACCTGACTCCCGACACACAAACGGGCATCGGCCTGTGGTCGCAGCAAGCGTTTAATCGTGCCATGCGTGAAGGCATCTCACGCGATGGGCATCACTTGTATCCGGCGTTTCCGTACACCTCGTTTACGCGCACGAGCGACGAAGATCTGACCGCGCTGTACGGGTGGCTGATGTCGCAAGAGCCTGTGCGCCAGGCAACGCCTGAAACCAAGCTGGCGTTTCCATTTAGTCTGCGCCCGCTCATGGCCTTTTGGAATGCGCTGTACCTCACGCCTGGGCCCGCCGCCCAGCCAACACAGACCGAAGTCGATCGCGCACCTGCCTGGTTGCGCGGCGAATATCTGGTGAATGGGTTGGGACACTGTTCGGCCTGCCACACCTCGCGTGACGCCTTTGGCGGCGAACGCTCAGGGTTGGCCTATTTGAGTGGTGCCACCATTGAGGGCTGGCAGGCTCCTGCACTCAACGCGCGTTCGCCTAGCCCGGTGCCCTGGAATAAAGCCGCGTTCTATGATTATTTGCGCAACGGCCACAGCGCCGAGCACGGCAGTGCCTCAGGGCCGATGGCACCGGTTGTCAGGCAATTAGCGCAAGTGTCCAACGCAGATATTGCTGCCATGGCGCATTATCTGGCGTCGTTTCAAGAGCCGGTGTCGGCGCAGGTTTTACCAGAGCAGACGACGTCAGCGGCGCAGGTCGCACAAGCTTACGTTGCGCAGGCGGCGGCTCGCGAGCCCCTGCTACTGGGCCCCGCACAGCGTATGTTTCAGGCCGCCTGTGGTTCGTGTCACCACGACGGCGCTGGCCCGCGTTTGCTTGGAGTTAACATCCCGCTTGCGCTCAGTACCGGCATGCACAGCGCGCAACCTGATAACGTGATTCGCGTGGTGCTTGAAGGGATCCGCAAGCCTGCCAGTGAGCAAATCGGGTTTATGCAAGGTTTTGCTAAACAATTTGACGACCAGCAATTAAGCGAGCTGTTGACTTTTATGCGCAGTCGTTTTGCCCCCACTCAGCCACCCTGGCAAAACCTTGAGGAGAAGATTGGGGCAATCCGCATGTCGCCAAGCTTGCATTTACCGTAAAGTTTGCTCACAATAGCAATATTGTTGATTACCCCGGTTCTGACCCGAGCCGGGGTTTTGCTTTTTTGGAAAACACCATGGCGACTATTCCACTTACCGTGCGCGGGGCCGAGCGCTTGCAAACTGAACTGCAGCGCCTCAAACAGGTCGAGCGTCCTGCAGTCATTAACGCAATTGCCGAAGCGCGTGCCCAAGGCGATTTGTCTGAAAATGCCGAGTACGATGCTGCGCGCGAGCGACAAGGTTTTATTGAAGGTCGTATTGCCGAGCTTGACGGCACGCTTTCAAATGCCCAACTCATTGAACCAAGCACCATCGATGCCGATGGACGTGTCGTGTTTGGCGCCACCGTCGAAATCGAAGAGCTTGAGTCGGGTGCTAAGGTAACGTATCAAATCGTTGGTGATGTCGAGGCCGACATTCGTTCGAATTTAATTTCGGTGTCTAGCCCTGTGGCGCGTGCGTTGATTGGCAAATACGAGGGCGATGTCGTTGAAGTCAAAGCCCCGTCTGGCTCGCGCGAATACGAGATCATTACCATTCAATACTTATGACCCGTGTTGCCCCAGTGGGGCTGGGTGCACGCGCGGGGTACTGAATCGGGCTTTTTAGCGTTTAACTGGGGCGCGTTTACGAACAGTCGTGCCAAGTGCACCCCGGCGTGCACCGGCGCGTAGCGACAACGCACTGCCGCTGCGACGCGGAATCCCATGTGCGGTATTCTTAGCGCTTGCGGCGCGTTTGCTTGGGCGCGCAGGCCGGTCGCCCGAGTAAACGGTGGGGCGATCAGTATCCAGGTCGGTTTGCTCGCGTTCTGGGCGATTGCGTCGACTTGGTTTTTGAACCTTTTTGCCCGCCGCGGCCAGCTTTTTGGGGGTGTGGGGTTCGTTGGGCTTACGCTTAGCTGGGGTTGCAGGTTCAGCAGGCGGTTTAAGGTAGGTACCCTTTGAGCCAAAGCGATACAAAATCAGCATTTTGCCCAGGTGGTGCACCGTCGCGCACGAAAGGGTGTCGCAAATCGTTGCAAGCATGGCATCGCGCTCGTCGCGGTCAGCACTGCCGGCCCTAACCTTAATCAGCTCATGAGCAGACAGGCTTAGGTCAATTTCTTTCAATACTGCCTCAGTCAGCCCGTTGTCGCCGATCATTACAACTGGGCGAAGGGGGTGAGCAGCAGCGCGAAGCGAACTACGCTCGCGGGGGGTAAGTTCCATAATAGTCATAAGGTAGATTGTACGGGAATGGCCAAGAACAAATTTTCTAAAGAATGGGTCATGCAGCACATTAATGACCCTTTCGTAAAAATGGCGACCCAAAAGGGCTATCGGGCTCGGGCGGCCTTTAAATTGACCGAGATTCTGGATGCTGAAAAGCTCATGCGTCGCGGCGACGTCATTGTTGACTTGGGCTCGACCCCAGGCAGTTGGTCGCAGGTGGCACGCGAACGACTAGTCGGCAAGGGAGGCATCGTTGACGGTCGCATCATCGCCCTCGATTTGTTACCCATGGAGCCCATCGCTGGCGTCGAGTTCATTTTGGGCGACTTTAGCGAAGAGGCGATCCTTGAACAGCTTAATTTGGCCCTCGTGGGCACCAAGGTTGACTTGATAATGTCGGATATGGCTCCAAATTTATCGGGGGTGGGCTTAGCCGATGCGGCCAGAATTCAGCAGGTGATTGATTTAGCCCTTGAATTTTCGCTGATTCACCTCAAAACAGACGGTGCATTGATCGTAAAAGCGTTTCACGGTAGCGGTTTTTCGCAAACCGTTGAAATCTTCAAACGTCACTTCAAACGGGTGGTCGAGCGCAAGCCCAAAGCATCCAGAGATCGTTCTTCGGAAACTTTCTTGATTGCCAAGGGTCGAAAGGGCTAGAACGCTGCAATTTCGGCTCCATCGCTGAGTAAGGGATTACTGCGAATGGTCTTTTTTAACAGGTAGAATGTAATTTTGCCCCGTTGCAATATGCCCTTTAGGCCAAAGGGGCATGGCGCGTCAGAATGACAAGCTGGAGATCGGCCTTGAACAACTCTTTTTCGAAAGTCGCGGTTTGGATGGTGATTGGTTTGGTGTTGTTTACTGTTTTTAAACAGTTCGACAGCCGCGCACCCGTGCAAGACACCGTGAGCTACACACAATTTATGGATGATGCCAAATCGGGCAAGGTCCGGCGTGTCGACGTCCAAAACGATGTTCTTCACGTCACACCTGATTCCGGCCGTCCTTACACGCTGACCTCGCCTGGTGATCTTTGGATGGTGTCTGATCTGCTCAAGGCGGGCGTGTCTGTCTCAGGCAAGCCACGCGAAGAGCCCTCGCTACTCATGAATATCTTTGTGTCATGGTTTCCAATGTTGCTCTTGATCGGCGTCTGGGTGTTTTTCATGCGCCAGATGCAGGGCGGTGGCAAGGGCGGAGCATTTAGTTTTGGTAAGTCGCGTGCACGTTTGCTTGACGAGGGCACCAATGCCATCACGTTTGCAGACGTTGCCGGTTGCGATGAAGCAAAAGATGACGTCCAAGAAATCGTTGATTTTTTACGTGATCCCTCCAAGTTTCAAAAACTCGGTGGCCGGATCCCGCGCGGTGTGCTGATGGTGGGCTCGCCTGGTACCGGTAAAACATTGTTAGCCAAAGCGATTGCTGGCGAAGCAAAGGTGCCGTTTTTTAGTATCTCGGGTTCTGATTTTGTCGAGATGTTCGTAGGTGTGGGCGCGGCTCGCGTGCGCGACATGTTTGAAAACGCTAAAAAACACTCGCCCTGCATTATCTTTATTGACGAGATCGATGCGGTGGGTCGCCAACGTGGCGCCGGCCTCGGTGGTGGCAACGACGAGCGTGAACAAACGCTGAACCAAATGCTCGTTGAGATGGACGGCTTTGAGTCGGGCGTCGGTGTGATTGTGATCGCAGCCACCAACCGCCCCGATGTGCTTGACCCTGCGTTACTGCGCCCCGGTCGTTTTGATCGTCAGGTGGTTGTGCCGTTGCCAGATATTCGTGGCCGCGAACAAATCCTCAAAGTTCACATGCGTAAAGTGCCTTTGTCACAAAACGTTGATGCGCACACTTTGGCACGCGGTTGCCCTGGTTTTTCGGGCGCTGATCTGGCCAATCTGGTCAACGAGTCAGCCTTGTTTGCCGCGCGTCGTAACGGTCGCACTGTTGATATGTCTGACTTTGAAAAAGCAAAAGACAAGATCATCATGGGCGCTGAACGTCGCTCAATCGTGATGCCCGAAGAAGAGCGTCGTAATACCGCGTATCACGAATCGGGTCACGCGATTGTGGCGCGCATGCTGCCTAAAACGGATCCCGTACACAAAGTCACCATCATTCCGCGCGGACGTGCCTTAGGCGTGACGATGCAGTTGCCCGAAGGCGACCGCTACAGCATGGACAAAGAGCGTTTGTTGTGCACGATTGCGGTGTTGTTTGGCGGTCGTATCGCGGAAGAACTCTTCATGAACCAAATGACCACGGGCGCCTCGAACGACTTTGAACGTGCCACAGCGATTGCTCGCGACATGGTCACGCGTTATGGTATGACCGACAATCTGGGCCCAGTGGTCTACGCTGAAAACGAAGGCGAAATCTTTTTAGGGCGTAGCGTGACAAAAACGACGCACATGTCTGAAGCAACGATGCAGAAAGTCGATAACGAAATTCGTAAGATTATTGACGAGCAGTACGCACGGGCACGCGCGATTCTTGAAAGCAGCCGTGAAAAAGTCGAGATCATGACGAAAGCGTTGCTCGAATGGGAAACCATCGACGCCGATCAGATTGGCGACATTATCGAAGGCCGTCCGCCTCGTCCGCCCAAGGTGCCTCAGGCGCCAGCAGACTCCTCTGACACTCCGCCAACGGGCGCAGCACCAACCAACGACCCGGCCGCAGTCGTCTGAGGCAAAAAAGCCAAACTTAATGTCAGACTATTGGTCCTGCGGGCGTTTTGAGTTCTCACTCAAACGCCCGCTTTTAATGGGTATCGTCAATGTCACGCCTGATTCGTTTTCAGACGGTGGGCAGCACCTAAGCGCTGAGGCTGCCATTACTCATGCTCGGACCCTAATTGTTGAAGGTGCGCAAATTATCGACCTTGGGGCAGAATCCACTCGCCCCGGTGCTTTGCCGGTTTCGGTCCAAGAAGAGCTCGCCCGCCTTTTACCGGTCATTGCTGCCCTGCGCGACAGCGGTGCAGCACTATCGGTTGACACTTGCAAACCCGAGGTGATGCAGGCCGCACTCGATGCAGGGGCAGATATTATTAATGATGTCACCGGCATGCGAGATCCTCAGGCTCAGCGTGTTGTGGCAAGGCATCCAAGCTGCGGGGTTTGTGTCATGCATATGCAGGGTGAACCGCGCACCATGCAGCTAAATCCCCACTACCTAAACGTCGTGACTGAGGTCAGTGCCGCGTTGGTCGCCCAGGCGCAGTTGCTCGAAAAACTTGGCGTCCAGCGCGCGCGTATCAGCCTAGATCCTGGTTTAGGTTTCGGTAAGACTGCCGAACAAAACTATCAATTGCTCAAGGGTTTGGCGACGCTGGTTCATAGCGGCTATCCTGTCGTGTTGGGTGCTTCTCGCAAATCAATGCTCGGTGCCATAACTGGAAAGCCTGTCGATCAGCGCTTGAGTGGTAGTATTGCGGCGGCACTGGCTGGTATAGCCAGAGGTGTCGCGGTGTTGCGCGTGCACGATGTGGATGCCACTCACGATGCTTTAAAAGTTTGGCAGTCGGTTCAGGCTGCAGAGGATGTTAAATGAGTCAAAGAAAATATTTCGGTACCGACGGCGTTCGCGGCAAAGTGGGCGGTGAGGTCATCAATGCCGAATTCGCGCTCAGACTTGGCTACGCAGCCGGCAAAGTTTTGGCCAAAGAGCACTCGGCGCGGCGGGGTCGCCCGACCGTTTTAATTGGTAAAGACACGCGTATTAGTGGTTATATGCTCGAGTCAGCGCTAGAGGCGGGCTTTGCCTCGGCTGGGATCGAGGTGTTGTTGGCCGGACCTTTGCCAACCCCTGCGGTAGCGTATCTGACGCGCACTTGGCGCCTGGTCGCGGGCATTGTCATCAGTGCCTCGCACAACCCGTATGATGACAACGGCATCAAGTTTTTTTCGTCTAAAGGCATGAAGTTGCCCGACGAAACCGAGGCCGCAATTGAAGCGGCACTTGACGAGCCGATGCAGTGCGTAAGTTCTGAAAAACTCGGTCGAGCGCGTCGGATTGATGATGCCCCCGGCCGGTATATCGAGTTTTGTAAAAGCACGTTTCCCTCGGATTTAGATCTGGGCGGGTTAAAACTCGTGGTTGATGCCGCTAATGGTGCGGCTTACCACATCGCACCGCACGTCTTTCGTGAACTCGGTGCAGTAGTGACTGCGATTGGAGTGTCACCGGATGGCTTCAATATCAATAAAGATGTCGGGGCACTGCACCCCGAGAGTTTGGCGGCTGAAGTGCGCGCGCGCGGTGCTGACCTAGGAATCGCCTTAGATGGCGATGCCGATCGGGTTCAAATGGTCGACGCCTCGGGGCGCGTCTATAACGGCGACGAACTTCTTTACGCGGTCTTGCGCGAACGTCTCTCGCGCGGCCCGGTAGCGGGTGTCGTGGGTACCCTCATGACAAACTTTGGCTTTGAGCGGCAGCTTAAAAGCATGGGCATTCCGTTTGAGCGTGCGCAAGTCGGCGATCGCTATGTTCTTGAACAATTGCGTAACCGCGGCTGGCTGTATGGCGGCGAAAGTTCTGGCCACCTGCTGTGCCTCGATTCACACACTACGGGTGACGGCATCGTTGCGGCTTTGCAAGTCTTGGCTGCCTTGCAGCGCAGTGGCGAAACCCTTGCCCAATGGGTGTCTGCGCTACGCTTGTATCCACAAAAAATGATCAGTGTCGCGCTCAAGCCCGGCACTGACTGGGCCACGCATGCTGGCTTGCAGGCAGCCCAAAAACAAGCTGAGGCCTGGCTGGGCGAGCGTGGTCGCGTGCTGATTCGCGCCTCGGGCACTGAACCCAAGCTTCGCCTGATGGTCGAGGCCGATGACGAAGCTTTAGCGACAAAGTGCGTTGACCTCTTGGCAGCGGTTGATTTAACGAGCTAGGGCGGGCAGCTTTGCGCGCAACAGGTTTTTTACCGTCGCCCGCCTAAGTCAAAAAAACTTCATCATTTCGTCACCTTTATGCAACGTGTGCTGGTCAAACTAGGCAAACCTAGGAGACCAACCTCATGCTTGAGCTTGTACGTAGCGCCTCTAGTTTCTTTACACTTCCCGCGGCTTCTAGTGATTCGCAAGGCCTGGTAGTGGGTTTGGCACAGTCAGCAAAAGAAATTGAACTCGCACAGCGATTGCGCCATGACGTCTTTAGCGCTGAGTATGGGGCGATCTTAGGGCGCGAGCATGATGGCGTGGATCGCGACGAGTTCGATCCGTGGTGCGCGCATTTGTTAGTACGAGAACTTGGTTCGGATCGCGTGGTGGGCACCTACCGAATTTTGACGCCACAACAGGCAAAGCGCGCTGGCGGCTATTACTCTGAATCGGAGTTTGACCTCAGCGGCTTGGGTGCGGTGCGTGAGTCTCTGGTTGAGTTCGGTCGGGCCTGCATTCATGAAGAGCATCGTCAGGGTGGCGTTTTAATGATGCTTTGGTCAGGCTTGGCCGAAATCCTCAAACAAGGCAATTATGAGCACGTTTTTGGGTGTGCGAGCGTCAGTCTGCGCGACGACGGTGTCACAGCTGCTGAGGCCTGGCGCCAGATTAAAGAACGTGCGCTTTTTACTGAGACTGTTGGTGTGCGGCCTTTGCATCGCTACCCTGTTGAGCAGCTAGACAGTCAGTTGCCGGCGTCTGTGCCTGCGTTGCTCAAAGGCTATTTAAAACTTGGTGCCCGCGTCTGCGGCGAACCCGCTTGGGATCCCGATTTTCATACGGCTGATTTTCCGTTATTGCTCTCGGTCAGTGGCATGGCTCAGCGTTATCGTAAGCACTTTGGCTTTGAAAGCGCTAAACCGGGATCAGCGCAAAATTAAAGCCAACTTTCGCCCACTCTGCTTCTTCTCCGTGTAACGAAAAATCTGTTAACGGGTGAGAGTCGAGCCATTTTTTATCGACCTGGCAAACAATAGAAGTGCCCTTGATGCTTAGTGAGAGCGGCAACTTGGAGACGTCCTCACGACGTCGGCAAAGTAAAACCGATAGGCGCAGACACAAAATTGTGAGCCATTGGTCACGATTTTTGACTAGATTCTGAGCCTTGGTGAGTTTGCCCGTATGCGCCAGCGCTAGCAGCCCCAATTGCGTCTGATCGACTCTTGAAAACCCGGGCATATCGGCGTGATTCAAAATGTAAGCACTGTGCTTGTGATAGCCAGCCTGTGCGATAGACAGACCCACTTCGTGTAGGTCGCAAGCCCAATTTAGGGTGTGCCGCAATTCATCTTGTTCTGTGCGCTCAGGTAAAACAGAAGCAAACAAACTCAAGGCGCTGCGCTTGACCCGAGTCGCCTGGCGCATATCGACGTGGTAACGCTTGGTAAAGGCCAGCACCGAAACGTCGCGCCGATCGTGCGCCTCTTCGCGACCGGCCAGATCAACTAAAACGCCTAAACGTAAGGCGCCATCACCGGTTTTCATGACTTCGACACGCATCTCGGCAAAAAAAGCGCTCATGATCGCCAGACCACCCGTTAAAACGTCGGCGCGCTCAAGCTTTATCCCGGGCAGATCATCTGGAATCACGCGCCCGGCGCGCACCAGTTTAGCTTTTAGTTTTTCAAGACCATCACGCGTGATGCCATCGGGCGACAGACGCCCTTCGGTCAAAATCGCGTACAGTGCTTTGGCAGTGCCCGAAGAGCCAAAGGCGACATCCCAGCCCATTTTGCGGTAAGGTTTGGTGATCACCTCGATCTCTCGGCGAGCGGCGAGTTCGGCCAGCTTCATGGAATAGTTATCGATGACGCCGTCAGGAAAAAACTTTCGACTGTAGCTGACGCAGCCCATGTAAAGCGAAGAGGTGAGCAAGGGCTCGTCGCCGCGACCAATAATCACCTCGGTCGAGCCCCCGCCAATATCGACCACCAGGCGCCGGTCGTTCGAGATGGGTAGCGTATGGCTGACCCCAGAATAGATTAACCGCGCTTCTTCGCGCCCGGCGATGACCTCAATCGGAAACCCGAGGGCCTCTTCGGCGCGGGGTAAAAAATCCGCGATGTTGCGCGCAACTCGGAAGGTGTTGGTGGCAACCGCACGCACTCGGTCTGGGTGAAAGCTGCGTAAGCGCTCGCCAAAGCGTTTGAGGACCTCAATGGCGCGTTCAACCGATTCGTCATCCAGTATTTTGGCTGAACTCAACCCTGCGGCTAAGCGGACGGTTTCTTTGAGGCGATCGATTTGATAGATGTGCTTGGCACCGTTTTGCTCGGCAACGCGTCCAATCGAGAGCCTAAAACTGTTCGACCCTAGATCCACTGCTGCCAAAAGGTGTTCCATCAACGTCAACCCGTAACCAAAGTACACGTATTATAGAAGGGTATCCTAAAGGTGCCCCAGAGTTGAAAATATAGCTGAGAAGGCACGGACTGTTACTAAACTGTAACCTTACTGTTGTAAAAACCTAAAACATTAAAAAAATTAAGGTCATTCGTCATGCCAGCGCGTAAAAAAGCTGAACCGCTTTTTCTGAACCGAGAATTATCGTTGCTTCAGTTCAACGAGCGGGTCTTGGCGATGGCCGAACACTCAGACACCCCATTGCTAGAACGACTGCGCTATGTTTGCATCGTGAGCTCGAACTTAGACGAGTTTTTTGAAATTCGGGTCTCAAGCTTAAGAGAGCAGTTGGCGCAGCACCCCACCTTGCTGGGCCCAGATGGCATGACGACTGAGCAAGCCTACGAACGGGTGCAACTTGAAGTGCACAGCATGGTGGATCGGCAGTACGCCTTGCTTAATGATGATATTTATCCGCGCTTGCGCACTGAGGGTATCTATCTGCACCACGTCAGCGAGTGGAACGAGGTGCAAACCGCCTGGGCCAAAGAGGTGTTTCACCGCGATGTGATGCCCCTACTCACGCCAATCGGCCTGGATCCAGCGCATCCGTTTCCACGTGTCTATAACAAAAGCTTAAATTTCATTGTGCCCTTGTCGGGGCAGGATGCCTTTGGCCGCAAAGCGACGATTGCGATCGTACAAGCTCCAAGAGCGCTGCCTCGCCTGGTCCAAATGCCACCAAAGGTATCGGGTCAGCCTCACAGCTTTATCTTGTTGACCAGCCTGTTGCGTGCGTTTGTTGGTGAGTTGTTTCCGGGTATGACCATGCAGGGCTGTTATCAATGGCGGGTAACGCGCAACAGTGACCTGTTTGTAGACGAAGAAGAAGTCACCAATCTGCGGCAGGCGCTGCAAGGTGAATTGTCACAGCGTAATTTCGGCTCGGCCGTACGGCTTGAAATTGATGTATTGACCCCAGTTGAAATCGCCACTTTCTTGCAAAAAGAGTTTTCGCTGAGCGAGACCGACACCTACCGTGTGAATGGCCCGGCGAACGTGTCTCGCCTCATGCAGATTTGTAATTTAGTCAAAAGACCAGATTTGCTGTTTCCAGAGTTTCACGGGCCGATTCCTGCGCCGTTTGATCGTTTGCCCAATCGGCCTTCTGCCATTTTTGAAGCGATTGCGAAAGAAGACCGTTTATTGCATCATCCCTATCAATCCTTTCAGCCGGTCATTGATTTTTTAACCGCAGCCGCGGTCGATCTTGATGTGGTGGCGATTAAACAGACGATTTATCGCACAGGCGAAGACTCAGAGCTGATGCGCTTATTGCTCTCTGCGGCCAAGGCGGGTAAAGAAGTGACCGTCGTCGTAGAGCTCATGGCCCGTTTTGATGAGCAGACCAATATTAATTGGGCGGCCCGCCTCGAAGAGGTCGGCGCGCATGTGGTGTACGGTGTTGTCGGTCATAAAACACATGCCAAGATGGCACTGGTGTTGCGTCGTGAAAAAGGCCGTATTAAGCGTTACGGCCATTTAGGCACTGGCAACTACCATCCACGCACGGCAAGTCTCTATACGGATTTTGGTTTGTTAACCGCCGAGCCTCGTATATGTGAAGACATGGATAAAGTGTTTTCGCAATTGACCGGGCTGGGCTCGCGACGGGTACTCAAAGAATTGTTGCAGGCACCCTTTACGCTGCACGATACAGTCGTGTCGCTGATTCGCGCTGAGGCCCGAGCCGCACGTGCCGGTGAAAAAGCACGGATTTTGGTGAAACTCAATTCCTTACTTGAGCCGATCGTGATTCAAGAGTTGTACAAAGCGAGTCAAGCCGGCGTGAAGATCGATTTGATTATTCGTGGGGTGTGTGCCCTGCGTTCGGGTGTGCCCGGATTGTCTGAAAATATCACGGTGCATTCAATTATTGGTCGTTTTCTTGAGCACTCTAGGGTGTTCTACTTCTACAGTGGGGGGGCTGAGTCGGTTTACCTGTCGTCTGCCGACTGGATGGACCGCAACTTTTTCAGGCGCGTAGAGATTGCGTTTCCGGTCTTAGAAAAAACGCTTAAGAAGCGCGTGATTGATGAGGCGTTTACGTTTGCCTTGCGCGACAATCGCTTGGCCTGGCTGCAACAGCCCGACGGCAGTTATACCGTGGTGTCAAATCGTCGTGCTGCGTTTAAACTGCACGAGCATTTGATGAATTTGAAGCAAAACACTTAATAATCAATATCTTACGATTTTATTTTTGAATGACCTCTGCGGAGGTCATTTTTGTTTGTGACTGTCACAAAGCCGTCACGTTGGCTCGGTATCATCATCAATCTAGAGTCAAATAAGGGTCTAGATTTTGTCATAAATTAAATTTTAAAAGGCTAAGACATGCTCAAACGCTCACTCGTCAAACTCTCAGCAGCGCTCGCACTCAGCGTGCTGAGCTTCGCTTCGCAAGCAGCAGATATCACCGGTGCAGGCGCAACGTTTCCATACCCAATTTTTGCTAAATGGGCGGAAGTCTACAAGAAAACCGAAAACGTTGGTTTGAATTACCAGTCGATCGGTTCTTCAGGTGGCCTGCGTCAGATTCGCGCTAAAACTGTGACCTTCGGTGCGTCGGATGCGCCCGCGGCAGGTCCTCAGCTCGAAAAAGACGGCATGGTTCAGTTTCCAGCGATTCTGGGTGGTGTTGTGCCGATCGTCAATATCGACGGCTTTAAGCAAGCCGAACTCAAACTGACGGGCCCAGTATTGGCTGATATTTTTATGGGTACCATTAAAAACTGGAACGACCCTAAGATTGGTGCACTCAACCCGGGTAAAACTTTGCCCAATCAGGCAATTACTGTTGTCCACCGTGCGGATGGTTCGGGCACCACCTTTATTTTTACTGACTATCTGAACGAAGTCAGCAAGGTTTGGGCAGACAAGGTTGGCAAGGGCGCCGCAGTGAAATGGCCTGCAGACAGCTCAGTCGGTGGTAAGGGTAATGAAGGTGTTGCAGCGAACGTCACCCGCGTGAAAGGTTCAATTGGTTACGTAGAGTACGCGTATGCCAAGAAAAACAACATCACATACTTGCAAATGATGAACAAAGATGGTCAGTACGTGGCCCCAAGCGAAAAGAGTTTCGCTGCGGCAGCGGCTGGTGCAGACTGGTTCAGCGTTCCAGGCATGGGAATCTCGTTGGTTGAGCAAAAGGGTGCTTCATCCTGGCCGATCACCGGCGCCTCGTTTGTCTTGATGTACAAAGAGCCTACCGACAAGGCGGCCTCTAAAGACGTGATCAAGTTCTTTGCTTGGGCCTTCAAAGACGGTCAGCAACTGGCGCTCGACTTGGACTACGTGCCACTTCCTGATGGTTTGACTAAGGCGATTGCTAGCAAGGTTTGGACACAGATCAAGAACTAAGCTTTGAGATCTTAGAACTTAGTTTTCAAAACGTAGTATTCAGTACGATCAAAATTGAGATGTGTTGTAGAGTGTCAAATCAGTCTGTCCAGACCCAGTGGGTCTGGACATTCGGTTCTAAGGAGCAGTAGATGGGTACGCCCCCAACGACGAGTGGCATGATGGATCCGCGCATGGTTGCGGTGGTCAAAAAGCAGCGTATTCAGGACTTCTTGTTTCACAAAGTCACGATGTTGTTTGCAATGCTAGTGTTAGTCGCACTCGCCGGTATCTTGGTTTCGCTGATGATTAGCGCCTGGCCCGCTTTTCAAAAATTCGGTATCGACTTTATCTGGACCAATGAGTGGGACATCATTAACGAAGACTTCGGTGCCGCGATCGCGATCTACGGCACGCTGATTAGCTCTGTGATTGCGCTCTTGATCGCAGTCCCCTTGGCCTTCGGTATCGCACTATTTTTAACGGAGATGTGCCCGCTCTGGTTGCGCCGCCCTCTAGGTACGGCGATTGAGCTGCTTGCTGCTGTGCCTTCTATTATTTACGGCATGTTCGGGCTGTTTATTTTTGCACCTCTTTTTGCCGACTATGGTCAGCCAGCCCTGCAGTCTACTCTTGGTCAAATGCCTTTGATCGGCCCCCTTTTCGGTGGTGCCATGAATGGTATCGGTCTCTTAGCTGCAGGCATAATTCTGGCGTTTATGGTGTTGCCCTTTATCGCCGCGGTGATGCGCGATGTGTTTGAAATTGTGCCTCCGATTTTGCGCGAGTCTGCCTACGGCTTGGGCTGTACGACTTGGGAGGTTGTGCGTTATGTCGTATTGCCCTACACACAAAAAGGTGTGATCGGCGGCATCATGTTGGGTCTTGGTCGCGCGCTGGGCGAAACGATGGCGGTCACATTTGTGATCGGTAACTCTCAACGCATCAGAGAATCTTTGTTTGCACCTGGCACCTCGATTGCTTCAACGCTTGCCAACGAATTTGGTGAGGCCGATGATTTTCACCTATCGACATTGTTTGCGCTCGGTTTTCTCTTATTCGTGATTACCTTTGTCGTACTCGCTATCGCAAAGATCATGATTATGCGTACTGAAAGAGCTCAAGGGGTAAAGACCTAATGAATACCAACCTGTATCGACGTCGCAAGTTCGTCAACAAGCTTGGTCTGTTTGCCTCTACGTTTGCGATGGTTTTAGGCTTGTTTGTTTTAATGTGGATTTTGTTCATTCTTTTTAAGAATGGTTTTGCTGGCTTGAGCCTAGCGATCTTCACTGAGTCTACTCCCGCGCCTGGCACACCTGGTGGTGGTTTAGCCAATGCGATCGTCGGTAGTTTGTTGATGGTGGGTGTCAGCGTTTTGATCAGTACACCTATCGGTATTTTTGCGGGTGTTTATTTGGCTGAGTTTGGTGACGACAACAAACTGGCCTCGTTGACGCGTTTTGTAACTGATATTATGTTGTCCGCGCCGTCCATCGTTCTGGGCTTGTTTGTTTACGCAGTGCTGGTGGCGCAGGTTAAACACTTTTCGGGCTGGGCGGGTTCGTTAGCACTTGCTCTGATCGCCATCCCGGTGGTGCTCAAAACTACCGAAAATATGTTGCGCCTTGTACCCGGTAGCTTACGTGAGGCTGCCTTCGCTCTAGGCGCTCCTCATTGGAAGGTCACGAATTATGTGACGCTGCGTGCGGCGCGTGCGGGCGTCATGACAGGCCTACTGCTTGCGCTTGCGCGGACAAGCGGTGAGACCGCCCCACTGTTATTTACAGCCTTGAATAACCAGTTTTTCTCTACCAACATGAATGCACCGATGGCGAACTTGCCTGTGGTGATCTTCCAGTTTGCAATGAGCCCCTATGACAACTGGGTGAGCCTCGCCTGGGCGGGTGCTCTGCTGATTACGCTGTCCGTATTGGTGCTTAATATTATCGCGCGTGTCTTGTTCCGCGAACGCAACGCTGGTTAACTTCCTGGATATCGCTATGAATAATCAAGCAAATGAATTGCCTTTGAAAAATGCACTCGAGGTGCGTGGTTTAAACTTTTTCTATGGCAAGTTCCAAGGTCTAAAAAATATTGATCTGGATATCGCCGAGGGTAAGGTAACAGCCTTTATTGGTCCGTCAGGTTGCGGCAAATCGACCCTCTTACGCGCTTTAAATCGTATGTATAGCTTGTATCCTGGCCAGCGCGCCGAAGGACAAGTCAACTTTTATGGTGAAAACATATTAGACCCAAAGCAGGATGTCAACATGTTGCGCGCTCGCATCGGCATGGTGTTTCAAAAGCCGACGCCTTTTCCGATGTCAATTTATGACAACGTAGCGTTTGGCGTGCGTCTGTATGAAAACTTAAGCAAAGGCGAAATGGACGCGCGTGTCGAGTGGGCCTTGAGTAAGGCTGCCTTGTGGGGCGAAGCCAAAGACAAGTTGAACCAAAGCGGTCTATCCCTATCTGGTGGTCAGCAGCAGAGACTTTGTATTGCTCGTTCGGTTGCGGTCAAGCCTTCGGTTATCTTGTTTGACGAACCGACTTCGGCACTCGATCCGATTTCGACTGGCAAAATCGAAGAATTGCTTAATGAGTTGAAATCCGATTACACCGTGGCGATTGTGACCCACAACATGCAGCAGGCTGCTCGCGTATCCGACTTTACGGCGTTTATGTATTTGGGCGAGTTGGTGGAATTCGGCCAGACTGACAAGATTTTCGTCAAACCCAAGCGCAAAGAAACCGAAGACTACATTACAGGCCGTTTTGGTTGAGTTTGACAGCTGATTAGCAAGGTCTTTACCAGCATTCAACACCTCAGTGCACAGAATTGGACGTCTAGCATTATTCTGTTACACTGCACATCTTTCGGGGCGTAGCGCAGCCTGGTAGCGCATCTGCTTTGGGAGCAGAGGGTCGTGAGTTCGAATCCCACCGCCCCGACCAGTAATCTCAAAAGGCTAGTTTCTTAATTGAAACTAGCCTTTTGTTTTGAGCGAGCGATTTTTTGCAAGCGGTGTGATAATGAGTTGCGATCCATTACACCCCTCGGAGAACCTCATGGCACCTGAAGTCGTATTTATTGGTCTAGGCAATATGGGCATGCCCATGGCACTCAATCTGTTACGTGGCGGCTTTTCAGTTGTTGGTTTTGACTTGGCTCAAGCTAACGTAGATAGCTTGGTAGCTGCCGGTGGTGCGAAAGGTCTTGACTTTGCGCAAGCCGTGAAAGGCGCCAAAGTCGTTGTCAGTATGTTGCCCGCGAGCCAGCACGTGCAAAGTGTGTATCTAGGCGACCAGGGCGTTTTAGCGCTTGCGCAAAAAGGTACCATGCTGATCGACTCGTCGACCATCTCACCACAAGTTGCCAAAGAGCTTGGTACGGCTGCTGCCGCCAAAGGCATAGAAATGATCGACGCGCCCGTATCGGGCGGCCCCTTCGGCGCCAAGGCCGGCACCCTGACCTTCATGGTGGGCGGCACCGAACAGGGTTTTGCCGCGGCACAGCCCTATCTGCAAAAGATGGGTAAAGCGCTTTATCACGCTGGTGCGCATGGCAGTGGCCAAACCGTGAAAGTCTGCAACAACATGTTGCTGGGTATCACCATGATTGGTACAGCCGAAGCCTTGCGTTTGGGTATCGCCAATGGGCTCGATCCTGCCGTGTTATCTGAAATCATGTCAAAAAGTTCGGGCAATAACTGGGTCTTGAATTCGTGTAACCCATGCCCAGGCGTGATGCCAGAGTCGGCGGCTTCAAACGGCTATGCGGGTGGGTTTGGCGTTGACTTAATGCTTAAAGATTTGGGTTTGGCGGTCGAAAACTCTTTGGCCACTAAATGCAGCGTGCCGCTGGGTGGTTTGGCTCGTAACCTGTATGACATGCATAGTAAGCTTGGGCATGGCAAGTTGGATTACGGCAGCATTTATGAAACATTAGGTAAAAAATAGTTCATTAGAAAACATAGGGAGATGATCATGAGTCAAAACAATAATGGTGCAGGACAGAAAGTTGGCTTTGTTGGTTTGGGTGCGATGGGTAGTAGGATGGTGGCTCATTTGAAGGGCTTTGCGGACGTTCAGGTCTTCGATCTGGATGTCGCTCGTCGTGAACAGGCCGCAGCCTCGGCCGGCGGCAAGGCGGTGGCTAGCATCAGCGCGATGACCGATGCCCAAGTTGTGATTTTGATGTTGCCTGATAGCCCGATTGTCGACAAGGTGTTGCGCAATGAATTACTCAAGACTTTAAAGTCTGGCGCACTGGTGATCGATATGAGTTCGTCGACGCCAGCCAACACCATCGAGAACGCTAAGCTCGCAAAACAGCATGGCATTACGTTTATTGATGCGCCCGTATCGGGTGGGATCGGCGGTGCCGAATCGGGCAAGCTAGCCATTATGGTCGGCGGTGAGGCTGCAGACTTTGCGCGTGCATTGCCTTTGCTCAATCGATTGGGGACGAAAGTTGTGCATGTTGGCCCAGTTGGCTCAGGTCATGCTGTCAAAGCGTTGAACAACTTATTAGGCGCAACGATTTTAGTGGCGACGTCTGAGATTTTTGCAGCAGGTGAAAAATTTGGGTTGGATCCTGCGGTCATGCATCAAGTGATTGATGCCTCGAGTGGCGGCAGCTTTATGACCGCACAGGCTTGGCCTCGTGCCGTGTTGCCCAAGACCTGGAACTTCGGCTTTGCGATGCAATTGATGAACAAAGATGTGGGAATCGCGATGTCATTGATCGAGTCAACGGGGGTAAAAACCGTTTTGTGCGAAGCCAATGCAGCACTTTGGGCGAAGGCTGTCAAAGAGAATCCGGGTGCTGACATGACAATCATCACCAAAGGGATTCGCGAGGCTGCTGGGCTCTAAACGAGTTGAGTCTCGGGCGGCGCATGCCTGTGTTTTTGATGCACACAGGCTACGTTGGCTCGGCGATGGCTTGGCTAAGAGCGCGCCGACGGGCAAAAAATTGAAAGGTTGA
>CAMBZR010000010.1 GCA_945872285.1 Bordetella parapertussis
CCTGTGGATAACTTTGCCGCTGACAGGGTAGAATCGGGGTTTACTTAGCGAGTCTCATGAACCAGTTTTGGCAGTCCTGCGTCTTACACCTAGAGCAGGAGTTTCCCCCCCAACAAATCAGCGCGTGGATACGCCCGTTGATTCCGCTAGGCTTTGACGAAGCCCAGGCGTGTTTACGCCTGTCTGCGCCAAACCGCTTTAAGCTTGACTGGGTTCGTAAGAATTTTGCCAATCAAATCGAAACGTTTGCAACGACTTGGTACAAACGACCGGTCCACGTTTTATTTGAACTCGCTGCCACCGAGCCCGAACTCTCGACATTACCCGCGGCACACCCAAATTTAAATGCGCCGGGCACGCAGACCTCTGAGCTTAGCGTTGCGCAAGCCTGGCCGGGCGCCGCTCAAACACTTGAAAATGCCGACGCCACCACATCGTTACCCACGCACGCTGGCGCTTACGCAGAGCAAAATAAGCAAGCGCCTCAACCGTTTGCTGCGATAAACGGGTCTTCAGGGGCACAAACCAGTGCCCAAGCAACAGATGAGCGCTCGCGCTTAAACGTAGAGCTGACCTTTGAACGTTTTGTAACAGGCAAAGCCAACCAGCTCGCCCGAGCGGCGGCTTTGCAAGTCGCTGAAAACCCAGGCACCTCTTACAACCCATTGTTTTTATATGGCGGTGTTGGTTTGGGTAAAACCCACCTTATTCACGCCATTGGCAACGCGCTCATCGGCGCACGCAAAGGCGCGCGCGTCAGATATGTGCATGCCGATCAATACGTATCCGACGTCGTCAAGGCTTACCAACGCAAAGCGTTTGATGACTTTAAGCGTTACTACCATTCGCTTGATCTGTTATTGATCGATGATATTCAGTTTTTTTCTGGCAAAAACCGCACACAAGAAGAGTTTTTTTATGCGTTCGAAGCGATGGTCGCGCAACGCAAACAAATCATCATCACGAGCGATACCTATCCTAAAGAGTTGTCGGGCATCGACACGCGTCTGATCTCAAGGTTTGACTCAGGACTGACGGTTGCAATCGAACCGCCCGAACTCGAAATGCGGGTCGCAATCTTGCTACGCAAAGCCGAGCAAGAAGGCATTGCGCTGCCAGAGGACGTCGCGTTCTTTATCGCCAAGCACCTGCGTAGCAATGTGCGCGAACTTGAGGGCGCGCTTAAAAAGGTTGTGGCTTATGCGCGCTTCCATGGGCGTGATGTTGCTAACGTAGATATTTGTAAAGATGCACTTAAAGACTTGCTGTCAGCTTCTAGCGGTCAGGTGACGGTTGAAAACATTCAAAGGACTGTTGCCGATTACTACAAGATTAAAGTCGCCGACATGTATTCAAAACGTCGACCTGCCAACATTGCAATGCCGCGTCAGGTTGCAATGTACCTAGCAAAAGAACTGACGCAAAAAAGCTTGCCAGAAATCGGCGATCTGTTTGGTGGCCGCGATCACACTACCGTTTTACATGCAGTCAGAAAAATCGCTGATCTTCGCGCGAAACAGACAGACCTAAACCATACGCTGCATGTGCTTGAACAAACTTTAAAGGGATAATCCATGCAACTTGTCCAGACCCCCCGCGATGCCCTGCTTAAACCGCTTACAACGGTTGCCGGAATTGTTGAACGCCGCCATACACTTCCTATCCTTGCGAATATCTTGGTGCGCAAGCAAGCCGAGCGTGTTTCGTTTATCGCAACGGATCTTGAAGTTCAGATCACCACGCACGCTGAGTTTGGTGTCGGCGGCGAAAGCGAATCGTTGACGGTTGCCGCCCGCAAACTGTTAGACATTTTGCGGGCCCTGCCAGACATAGGCGACGTCAAGCTCTCGACCACGGGTGGCAAGCTCGCCATTCAAACGGGCAAAAGCCGGTTCTCACTGCAGACACTCGCTGCAACAGAGTTTCCGACAATGACGCAGCCCGAACGCTGGGATGTTTCGTTAACGCTCACGCGCAAGACCCTGAAGCACCTGTTTAATATGGCGCACTTTGCGATGGCGCAACAAGACATCCGTTATTACCTAAACGGTATGCTGATGGTCTTTGAGCCGGGTTTGTTGCGCGCAGTTGCCACCGATGGTCACCGTCTCGCGCACAGCTCGACGCCGGTCGAGGGTGTGGCTGTCAAGCACGAAGTCATTGTGCCGCGCAAAACTGTTCTTGAAATGCAGCGTCTGCTCGATGACTCAGACGAACCTGTCACGATTGATGTGGCGCCTGGGCAAATTCGGTTTTCCTTTGGTCACGTGGAATTGGTTTCAAAACTGGTTGAGGGGAAGTTTCCAGATTTCAACCGTGTGATTCCTTCAAACTACACACGCCATTTTGATGTGTCGCGCGAGACCCTGCAAGGTTGTTTGCAACGCGCCGCAATTTTGACGACGGATAAGTTTCGTAGCGTGCGCTTGCAACTTGGTCAGCACCTGCTAAAAATTTCTTCTACCAATGCCGAGCAAGAAGAGGCTCAAGAGGAAGTCGATGTTGACTATGACCACGAAGCGCTCGATGTGGGATTTAACGTCAGCTATCTGCTAGATTTTCTAGCCAACGTCAAAACCGAAACGATTCGCTGGTCTGTCATGCCAGACGCGAACGCCTCTGCCCTTATTACATTACTTGATGACGAGTCCTTTAAGTATGTCGTCATGCCCATGCGGATTTAAATAATGTCAGAAAATATTTCAGTATCAGCCCAGCCGCTCGAAGATATGGACGCCTATGGCGCCGACTCGATCAAAATGCTTAAAGGCCTTGAGGCCGTACGCAAGCGTCCGGGCATGTACATCGGCGACACTTCTGATGGCACGGGTTTGCACCACATGGTGTTCGAAGTTGTTGATAACGCCATCGATGAAGCATTAGCTGGACACTGCGACGATATTGTCGTCACGATTCATGGCGACAACTCAATCTCGGTTACAGACAACGGACGTGGTATTCCGACAGACATTCATAAAGACGATGAGTTTGCGCGTAGCGCCGCCGAAATCGTCTTAACAGAACTGCATGCAGGCGGTAAGTTTGATCAAAACTCTTACAAGGTTTCTGGCGGTTTGCATGGTGTAGGCGTGTCGTGCGTGAACGCGCTGTCTTCTTGGTTGCGCCTCGTGATTCGTCGCAACGGACAAGTGCATCAGATGGAATTTCGCAAAGGTGAGCGCGTTGCGCCCTTGGCGGTAACGGGCCCAACTGAAAAACGTGGAACCGAGGTGCACTTTTTAGCAGACACCGATATTTTCAATAATGTCGAGTATCACTATGAAATCTTATCCAAGCGCCTGCGCGAGTTGTCTTTCTTAAACAATGGCGTCAAGATCCGCCTGGTCGATCAGCGCAATGGCAAAGAAGAAAACTTCGCGTTCTCGGGAGGCGTTAAGGGCTTTGTTGAATATATTAATCGCGGCAAAACCGTTTTACATCCCAATGTGTTTTCTGTAGCGACAGAGTCTAACGCCGGTGGCACTTTAGTCGGCGTTGAAGTCGCGATGCAGTGGAACGACGGTTATAGCGAACAGGTGCTGGCGTTTACGAACAACATTCCTCAACGCGACGGCGGTACGCACATGACGGGGCTCCGTGCGGCGATGACGCGGATCCTGAATAAATATATTGGTGACAACGAAATGGCTAAGAAAGCCAAAGTTGAAACCACGGGTGACGACATGCGCGAAGGCTTGACATGCGTGTTGTCAGTCAAGGTACCAGAGCCAAAATTCAGCAGTCAAACAAAAGATAAATTGGTATCAAGCGAGGTACGTCCAGCGGTTGAAGATGCGGTAGCCCGAACTCTTGAAACGTGGTTGCTTGAAAATCCAAACGATGCAAAAGCGCTTTGCGCGAAGATCGTAGAAGCAGCACGGGCGCGCGAGGCCGCACGCAAAGCACGCGAGATGACGCGTCGCAAAAGCGTGCTTGAAGGCGCTGGCTTGCCAGGCAAACTTGCAGATTGCCAAGAAAAAGATCCGGCACTATGCGAACTGTATATCGTCGAGGGTGACTCGGCAGGTGGCTCGGCTAAGCAAGGGCGCGATCGTAAATTTCAAGCCATCTTACCGTTACGCGGCAAAGTGCTGAACGTTGAAAAAGCGCGCTTTGATAAGTTGATTGCTAGCGAGCAGATCACCACACTGATCACCGCGCTTGGCACCAGCATTGGTCCAGACTTTAATGTGGACAAGCTTCGTTACCACCGCATCATCATCATGACCGATGCCGACGTTGACGGCGCACACATTCGAACGTTGTTATTGACGCTGCTCTACCGACAAATGCCGCAGTTAGTTGAACGTGGTTACATCTATATCGCGCAACCGCCTCTTTATAAGATTAAGGCGGGCAAAGACGAACGGTATCTAAAAGACGAAGTGGAAGAGTCAAGTTATATGTTGACGCTCTCGCTTAAAGACGCTTCGCTTGTGCCACAGACAGGTGCTGACGCGATCTCGGGTGACGCTTTAACCGAACTCGCTAAGCAGTATGTCATGGCAGACGGTGTGATTGCGCGACTGAGTCGCTTTATGGATGAGTCGACGCTCTCGGCAATTGTGGGTGGCGCGACGATTGAGCTAGAGACAGATGCGTTGGCGAAAGCCTCGGCGGCGCGCTTGCAAGCGACTCTTGAAGACCCCTTGTTGCCAAAGCAAGTCGAAGTGACGCCTGAATATCACTCGGGTTCAGAACGCTTTCGTTTAATTGTTCGTCGCAAGCATCACGGCAATGTCCGTGTCACGGTGCTTGACCCAGACTTTACCGGTGGTGCCGATTACGGTGTACTGGCTCGCGCGGCAGCGACGTTTCAAGGCTTGGTTGGTAAAGGCGCGATCGTTGCGCGTGGCGAGGGCGATAAGCGAAAAGAATCAATGGTCGCTGATTTTCGCGAAGCCATGCAATGGCTGCGTGCTGAGGCCGAGCGTAACGTGACCAAGCAACGCTATAAGGGTCTGGGCGAGATGAATCCGTCGCAACTGTGGGAGACCACCATGGATCCTAAAGTGCGCCGCTTGTTGCGGGTTCAGATTGAAGATGCCATCGGCGCCGATCAGATTTTTACAACGCTGATGGGGGATCATGTTGAGCCGCGTCGTGCTTTTATCGAAACGCATGCGTTGCAAGCCGCGAATCTGGATGTCTGAGTTGGATCACACAGTTGGATGACTGCGCTGGGCGTCTGATCGCGCCAGCAAAAGGGGAAAAGATGTTCGCTTGTATCAACACACACGCGCTAAAAACACGCGCTTTGCGGTTCGTCAGCGCAATGGTTTTGCTGAGCGCAAGTATGGGGGCGTGGGCTGCTTATCCTGATCGACCCTTGACCCTTATTGTGCCCTTTGCGGCCGGTGGGCCGACCGACGTGATGGCGCGCGTGGTTGCCGAAAGCTTAACGAAGGTGATGGGGCAGCCGGTCATCGTTGAAAATACGCCTGGGGCGGGCGGCACGGTGGGCGGCACACGTGCTTCGCGCGCGCCCGGCGATGGCTACACGATGTTGATTGGCAATGGCGGTACCCTGGCGGTAAATGCGACGTTATATAAAAACCTGTCTTACGATGTTTTGAAAGACTTTATTGCGATCGCCTCAATCGGGGATGCCCCACAAGTGATATCCGCAAGAAAAGATTTTCCGGCGACAGGGCTCGATGAGTTTGCCGCCTACCTCAAGCAAAACGCGGCACGCCTGAATTTTGGTGCGGCTGGCGTGGGCTCTGGAACTTGGTTGGGGGGGCAGTTGATCAACGTGGCGCTAGGTGTCAAAGTAAATGGAGTGAATTACCGCGGGGCAGGTCAGGCGGTGAACGACGTGATGGCCGGGCATATCGACTACATGGTTGAAAGCACCACGACGGCAGTGCGCTATGTGAAGTCGGGCATGGTCAAAGCGGTTGTGGTGTTGCGACCTAAGCGCATCGCAGCGCTACCTGATGTGCCGTCGGCAGGTGAGTCGGGTTATCCAGGCTTGTTGTATGACATCTGGAACATGATTTTAGTGCCTAAGGGCACGCCTTCTGAGGTCGTGACAAAGTTGAGTCAGTCGTTACAGCTTGCTTTGCAGGCACCTGAATTACGCGCGCGGTTTGTGGCGGCGGGCATTGAAGATCCAACACCAGCACAAAAAACTCCCGAAGGGGCGCGCGACCTTCTGGCCAGTGAGGTGGCACGGTGGCGGCCACTCATTATCGAGTTAGGTGCGACTCCTGAATAAGGTGCGTGGCAACCATTTTTTTATAAAACGGGCCACTGCGCTACCGCATAACCGCTAGCTTCGTTAAAAGGCACAACCGCATGACGACAACGACGCTTGCAAGCTTCTTTTGTCCAAGTACGATTTTTATGGGCGTGGGTGCTTACAAAAAAATCAACGAAATTGTGACAACGCTTGGGTGCACGCGGCTCTTTGTCGCGCTAGACGCCGCGCTAATTAGTAGCGAATTCTATGCTGAGATTCAGACCCTGTTGGCGGCGGCGGGCGTACAAACGGCTGTGTTTACAGACATCGAGCCCGACCCGAGCGCCCATACGGTTGAGCGGGCGTTTGCAGCATGCCAAGCCCACCAGGCAAGCGCGGTGTTGGCGATTGGCGGAGGCAGCACAATAGACGTCGCCAAGGCCGTGGGTATTCTTGCGACCAATGGAGGACGAATCCATGATTACGAGGGGATCGATAAGTTTAAAACTGCGCCCCTTACGCTGATCGCGATCCCAACCACGGCGGGTACGGGCTCAGAAGTGTCTGGCTCGTGCGTGATTACCGATACAGAAAAAAACCTCAAAATGTCGATCCGACATGCGGCCTTAAACCCTGCTCGCTTCGCGATTCTTGATCCGTTGGCGTTGCGAACGGTACCAGCTCACGTTGCGGCGCATTCTGGCATTGATGCGTTTGTGCACGCCTTCGAGTCGTACTTGTCGCTGCAAACAAACCTCATGACAGACGCTATTAATTTACAGGCGCTTGAACTGCTTGCAACAAATATTCGGCCGTTTGTCGCAAATCGACAAAATTTAAATGCTGGACTAAATATGCTGTGTGGCTCGGCGCTTGCGGGCATGACCTTTGGTCAAACGGGTCTGGGTAATGTGCATTGCATGGCACGTTTTGTCGGCGCGCAGTTTCATTTGTCGCATGGGTTGTCTAACGCGCTGTGTCTGCCGCATGTCGCGCGATTTAACCTAGTGGCGAATCCAGAAAAATTTGCACGTGTGGCGGTTGCGATGGGGCGACCCGTACAACAGTGGCCGGTGTTAGATGCCGCGCAGGCCGCCGTTCAGGCCATTGCGGCGATGTGTACCGATTTATCGATTCCGCCGCGGTTGCGAGACGTTGGGGTGACGCCAGATGGGTTTGCTGAATTGGCTCGGTTGTGTCTACAGGCTAATTACAATCGCTGGAATCCACGGCACACGTCTGAGGCCGAGTTCAGGGCTTTATTTGAACAGGCGTATTGAGCTCACCACGCTGATCCTGCGACCCATAAGACGGGTAGGTTTTTGTCTTTGGCGCGCTTAAGTAATTCTAATAACGGAAACGCGCGCTGTCGTAAGCCAACAGGCTGCGAGAGTGGCTCTTGTGCTTGATCGTCGGTTTCGCGAGGCTGAGGTGCGAGCGCCCCAGCTTGCTCAAGCGCCAAGATGTTTTGTGTCAGGTGTTCGGGCATGAAGACGCCCCGGAGGGGTAGTTCAACACCGTCGAGTTTGCCCATGATGCGTAACAGCGGTTTTGCGTGCTGAGAAAGCATCAGGATATCTGCGCCGGCCTTACTGCTGAAAGTCACTAACATCGTAAATCTCCTGGTGGATAAAGTGGGCACAGGTATCCGCCTAAGCGCGCAGACTGTTGCAAGCTTACCCTTTTGTGGCACAGGTATAAAACCCATGAGAGTCTGGTTAGCAAGCAGCTTGCTATTTTTTATTCAAACAGGATGGGCGGCGGGCGCAATTTGTACGTTGACCGAGCTCGGTGACCCGTGTCCGCAAGGCGGTGTAGCGACTTTGGGCGCGGCCACACCAGCACCCAATGTTGGAGTGGGTAATCCGGTCGATCGGCGTAGCGGAAACAAGTATCAACGCGACACCGACCTGCCTGATTTGAAACAGGCGCCAGGCCTTGAGCTCGTTCGCCATTACAACGCGATGGATCCGCGACAAAACGCACTTGGTCGTGGGTGGTCTTGGTCGTATGACACGCGCGTGTATGACATGGGTGGCCAAGTACAAGTGCTTCAGGCCGATGGCAGCCATCTGCGGTTTGAGTGCGATCGCGCGGGGCGCTGTGTGAGTGCGCAAGTTCAGCGGGGCGTGATTAGACGACATAGACTGGGTTGGGATTGGTTATGGCCGACCGGTAAATGCTTGCGCTTTGACGCGCCCGGGCGCTTGACGGGCTGGTCTTATGTCGCGCAAGCGTTCAGCCTAAAACCTGCGCCTGCGCAGTGCGCGAAGCAACTTGCTGTGCGTATTGTTCGGCATCAGGCGCCGTCGCGCTGGCATGGAGAAATCGACCAAGTCATTCATTTGCCCACACAAGAACGGTTGAAGTTTTTTTATGAACGAACCCCCTCGCCTGGTGCGCAAACCAGCGAGCCTTCGCCCAAACCGTTGCAAGCGTCTGGCACGCTTGTGGCGGTACAGACCCCAAAGGGCTTGTTTCGTTATGTGCATCAGGCGGGATTTTTGAGTGGGGTGATTCGACCAGACGCCATGCAACGCCGTTACCACCAGGAGCCCTCTCTGCAGCAGGGCCGCAGCGAGGCATTGACTGGAATCTCTTTAGCAGGGGCAAATGCCGCGCACGTGTTGCGGACACATACCTGGCAGTATGACAGCGCGGGCCGCGCGCAAAAATTTGTACCAGGCTCACCCGAGGCACTTGTGGTGGGCTTGCCAACAACGGTGTCTGACGCGGCGCTGGGGTTGGTGATCGACTACGACGCTCGACGCGCGATTCAACGTTTGTCGTTTAATGCAAGAGGCTGGCCCGGTTTGACGTTACGCTTTGATGACAAAGGGCGCCTGACCCAATGGCACAGCCGTGGTGTGACGCCCGAGCGCGTAGCGTACCGCGAGCAACTCACGCAACCCGCTGGCGAAAAGATGTTTGCGGACCAGACGTTGCCCTCGCAGCTGCTATCGCGCCATTTCAGTGAGCAAGAGGTTTGGCGTTGGCGGTTTGATTCGTTTGGACGCGTTTGGGTCTTACAGGCGCGGTCTCAGTTTGCAAAGCCGGTGGATATTCGTGTGGCTTGGCGTGGCGCGCGTCCTCAGGTGGTCGCACACCCTGAAGAAACACAAATTTGGCGCACGAATTCCTCTGGACAATTGCGCGAGCGCGAGGTGATTCGACGAACCACCCGGGCAGACTGGTTGAGCGTGCTTTGGCCCGAGTGGCGCTATCGCGAACAATTTACTTATGACGCGCTGGGTCGCCGCGTCACGCACACGCTACCAGAGGGCGGTCAGTTGCGTTACCACTGGACAGCGACACAGTTGCAGGCGATCCAATGGATTCGCGCGAACGGCGCTAAGCAGTGGGTGTTTCAGGCAGGCGCGCTGGGGTTGACGCACGGGAATGGTCTGCTGACCTTGCGCCAGTTGGGCACTGCGCAGACAGAAACTCAGCGGGCGCTGGGGCTTGAGCAGTTGGTGGTGTATCAGCCCTCAACGCGTCAAGCGCTTTACCGACAACGCTTAAGCCTCAACCTTGAGGGTGTGTTGTCGCACGAATACCTCTGGCTGAACGGTCAAGAGCAAAGTACGCGGTACGACTACGATCCCGAGCGACGGCTCAGTCGCTATCGCACGCACACGACCGGGCGTGATGCCACGGGGCAGGCTTACTCTTGGTTGCGCTCTGGGGCCGCTCGCCCGGCGCTTGCGCGCGATGCGACCGGTTTGCCCACGCGGGTCGGGTCCTTTGTGTTGCATTACAACGCCCAGCGCCGGCTCAGCCGGGTCGTCGATGTGCAGGATGCGACGCGAGCGGTCACCTATGGACACAATGCGTTCTCTGAACGAATTTGGCGCCAAGAAGGGCAGACCCGCACGCAATATCTTTTTGATCAACAGCAGCTAGTCGCGCAGGCACGCGAAGTTCGTGGGCGCATACACGTCACACGACGGTTTATTTATGCGCAGCAGGTTCCTGTTGCTGTGATCGAGTATGGCGAGCAAGCCACGTCGGCAGAGTTGTATTTTTTTCATACGGATGCGGTTGGCCTGCCTCAGTTTTTGACCGATGCGAAACAGGCAATTCGTTGGCGTGCGAGTTACAGTCCGTTTGGCCAATTGCTCGAGCAAACGCACGATCTAGGTGAGCAGTTTGTTCAGCCCTTGCGCCTGCCGGGCCAGGTGGTGGATCCTTTAACGGGGTGGCATGACAATTATCAACGCACCTATGACCCGGGCGTGGGTCACTACCTTGAGCCTGATCCGCTCGGACCGGTGCCAGGCAATAGTCAGTATGGCTACGCGCAACAGCAGCCGCGCAAGTATGCCGACCCGCTAGGGCTCTTACTGTTTGCCTTTGATGGCACGGCGAATCATGCAGCGTCACAAACGAATGTTTGGCTTTTTGCGCAGCAATATCGAGGGGGCTCTGTGAAATATATCGAAGGGCCGGCCGGCGATCTTGGGTTAGACGCGACCCAAAAAGCGACGGACGCGGCGATTGCCTGGTCGGGCAAGCAACGGGTCGATCGCCAGTGGGAGCGATGGTTAAACGCCGTCGCTTTGCAGCGCGAGGGGGCACAAGCTTTGGCACTTGATGTGGTGGGCTTTTCACGCGGAGCCGCTCTGGCGCGACATTTCGGTAATCGCGTGGTGAGTCACTTGCGCGACGGCCGGTTTTGGCTGCAACACCCCACCTTAGGGACGCTATCTAGTTGTGTCGACCTACGCTTTATGGGTTTATTTGATACGGTGGCGCAGTTCAACGTTTTGGGTGCGGGTAACGCGGCCTTTGATTTGACCATTGCGCCGGCTTGGAAATGGGTGTCGCACGCCGTGGCGCTACACGAACACCGCTGGTTGTTTCCGTTGACCTCTGCCCGCGGAACGCAGCGAAGCAGCAACGTGATCGAGCGAGCTTTCGTGGGCGCGCATGCCGATATTGGTGGGGGTTATTTAACGCGCCAGACATCGCTGGGCTCGACGCCGGGCGATTTGTCGCACGTGGCGCTGGCGTGGATGCATTGGCAGGCGCAGGCGGCGGGCGTGCCCTTAGGTCCTGGGCCAGACAAGGCGTCGGTGAAACGTCCGATTGTGCACGATGAGCGCGCGGTATTTCATAGAAGCATGCAAAGAACAGACCGCCGCGTGAATCAACCAGATGGCACGAAGTGGGTCGATTACCAAGAATATGCGCCGGGCCTCGGTGCTGAGCTACGCCGCCAGGCTGAGTCGCTGCTAGAGCGTCGATCACCGCTCTTGCCACAGGCGAGCGACAGCGTGGGCTGGGTAAATATGGAGCGCTATACAAAATGGTTGCGAGACACGGCCGGCTGGCACTGGGACTAAGCGCATTTCAGGCTATGATTTGAACCTTCAACTTGTCGTGTTTTTAAGCCCATGCTGCCCGAGCAACACCAGACCATTATTTCTTGTTTGCAGGCCGCTGTGGCAAGCATTTTGCCTGAGGCCCAGCCCGTTATTTTGCTTGAACGGCCAAAGGTGGCGGCGCATGGCGACATCGCAACCAACGTTGCCATGCAGATAGCCAAGCCGGCTAAACGCAATCCCCGAGAGCTTGCGCAAGAGATCGTCGACGTGTTGATGGCTAACCCTAGGGCAACCGCGCTTGTGGCGAGCGCCGAGTTGGCGGGTCCGGGGTTTATTAATTTGCGCTTAACGCATGCTGCTCGCGTGGCGGTTCTGGCGGAAATTTCTGAAAAGGGTTCAAGTTTTGGTCGCGCCCCGCGCAGTGAGCAAAAGGTTTTAGTCGAGTTTGTTTCTGCCAACCCGACGGGGCCCTTGCATGTTGGCCATGCTCGGCAGGCTGCGCTTGGGGACGCGCTGTGTCGCCTATTCGACGCGAGTGGTTTTGAAGTGAGTCGCGAGTTTTATTACAACGACGCAGGCAATCAGATTCATAACCTTGCCCTAAGTGTGCAGGCGCGAGGTCAGGGTTTAAGCCCCGATGACGCGGCGTATCCTGCTGAGGGTTACAAGGGCGAGTATATCGTCGAGATCGCGAAGGATTTTCTGGCACAGGCAACGGTCAGCGCGAGCGATGGCGAACCTGTGTTGGCAAGCGGTGATCTCGCGGACTTAGATAACATTCGCTGTTTTGCAGTGGCGTATCTTAGGCGCGAGCAAGATTTTGATTTACAAGCCTTTGGCTTGGCCTTTGATCATTATTATCTTGAAAGCTCGCTTTACACCTCGGGACGTGTTGAGCAAACGGTTCAAAAGCTAATTGATTCAGGCCATACCTACGAAAGCGAGGGTGCGTTGTGGTTGCGCACGACCGAACTTGGCACGGGCGACGATAAAGATCGGGTAATGCGTAAGTCCGAAGGCGGCTACACGTACTTTGTGCCAGACATTGCTTACCATGTGACTAAATGGCAACGCGGTTATACCCGGGCCATCAATATTCAAGGAAGCGATCACCACGGCACCGTTGCGCGTGTGCGCGCGGGCTTGCAGGCGTTGGCCTTAGGCATTCCCGCCGATTACCCCGCTTACATTTTGCATAAGATGGTGAAGGTGATGCGCGGTGGTGTTGAGGTCAAGATCTCGAAGCGCGCGGGTAGCTACGTCACGCTGCAAGATTTGATTGAATGGGTCGGACGCGATGCCGTGCGGTTCTTTTTGATTCAGCGGCGCGCCGATACCGAGTTTGTTTTTGATGTTGACTTGGCGCGTGCAAAAAGCGAAGAAAACCCGGTTTATTACATTCAATACGCGCACGCTAGAATTTGTTCGATGCTGTTGCAAGCGGGGCTCACCCAACAAGAATTGCACGCCGCAGACCTTAGCGTGTTGACCGCTGCGACAGAAATCGCGCTGATGCAGCGACTGGCGGAGTTTGCGGCGTTGGTGTCGCAGGCTGCGCTTGACTTGTCCCCGCATCTGGTCGCGTTTTGGTTGCGTGATTGCGCCGCAGATTTTCATGGCTGGTATAACGCTGAGCGAGTGTTGGTTGAGGATATTGCCTTAAAGCATGCGCGGTTACGGCTGGCAGATGCAACGCGCCAGGTCATTGCAAACGGGCTGGCCTTATTGGGCGTTTCGGCTCCAGAACGGATGTAAGATCACAATATGGTTAAACGAAAATCTTCTGGCGGTGGCAGCACACTTTATGGGGTGTTGGCGGGTCTGTTGATTGGGCTGGTTGCTGCAGTTGTCGTGGCGTTTTATGTGATCAAGTCCCCCATGCCGTTTGTTGATAAGGCGAGCCGTTCGCCTGAAGCCTCGAGCACCGCAGATCCCCGTCACGCGCCCGATCCAAATGCTGGCTTACCGGGACGCACGACTGGGCCGGTGACCGCACCGAGCTCTCCTGAGCAGCCTACCGGAGAGACCGCCGCGAAGACTGCGCCCCGAGAGGGTGCCGCGCCTGATGCGCTGGGGGCACTGATTGCGACGCTGACGCCCACGCCCGGCGCGCAGGCACCTGCACTCCGGCCAGTGCCGCGTGCTGAGCCCGCGCCGAGCACATCGAGCACACCGAGCACTTCGGGCAACCCTGTCGGCGGCCCTTACTTTTTGCAAGTGGGATCCTTTAGAGTGCTAGAAGACGCCGAAGCGTTGCGCGCGCGGATTATCTTAATGGGCATGCCCGTTGAAATACAGCGCGCCGAAGTCAATGGGCTTCAGGTCAATCGGGTACGGGTTGGGCCGTTTGCCAAAATTGATGACATGAATCAAACCCGCACACGGCTGGGACAAGAAAAAATCCCAACAGCGGTTGTGCGACAGTAAACAGAGTGGCACCGACAGCTTTGCAAAGGTGCCGCTCCCTCTGTAAAAAGTTGTGAAAGTATTTTGAGATCCAGTATTGACAGACATAAGGCAGCAACAAATGAAGACTTCATGGTTCAAACAGATGGCAGGTGTGGTGCTAGCGGTATTAGCGCTTGGGTTTTCATCTACCGGCTTGACGCAGGGCGCACCCGGGGGCGCAAAAGCTAAATATCTCGAGGTAAATCCTGTGCAACCAACCGAGCCTGGCAAAGTCGAGGTGCTCGAGTTTTTTTCGTATGCCTGTTCGCATTGCGCGGTGCTTGAACCGCTGCTGACCAAGTGGGTAAAAAAACTGCCTTCTGAGGCCGTGGTCAAGTACGTGCCCGTTGCCTTCAACGCAAGCATGAAACCATTGCAACAATTATATTATTCGCTAGAGGCCTTGAGCCGCCTCGACCTGCATCCGAAGGTTTTCAACGCGATTCACGAAGAAAAGAAACGGCTGTTTACCAAGCCAGATATCATTGCGTGGGTCGTCGCTCAAGGGGTTGATCGCGCAAAGTTTGAAAGCGTGTTTGACTCGTTTGGTGTCATGTCAAAAGCGGGTCGCGCCGATCAGTTAGTCACGGCGTACAAAGTGCAAGGCACCCCCGCAGTTGCCGTTGCCGGAAGGTATTTAACCTCGCCCTCTGAGGCGGGCGGCTATCAAGAGACGCTAGATGTCTCTGAGAGCTTGATTAAGCAGGTGCTTGGCAAATAATTTAGCGCCTTTGAGCGGGGTTCAAGCCTAAAGCTTAGGCGCCTTGAATCACATAAAAAGTTATGACGTGCGCAAACTTGTCGCGATACGTTTTAGCCTCTTGCGAGAGCGGCGAGTCGTACCAGGCGAGGGCTTTTTCGTAGCTCTCGAACTCGATTAAGACGCGACGACGCTCGTCCGAGGGACCCGTTTTAATGGTGACGGCTCCGCCACGCACCAGAAACTTGCCACCAAATCCGGCAACAGCCGCTGTGGACCGAGTTTGATACTGATCTTTAAAGTTTTCTGGGTCGCGCACGACCAGCTCAACGAAGACATAGCCTTTAGATGAAGTCATTTAGATGCCCTTTTAGGTAGAGTGAATTTTGCTAAAGGCTTGAGTCAGATCATTGATTAGATCAGAAGGCGCTTCAAGCCCGATATGCAAGCGGATTAAAGCGTGATCCTTACCGCGCCAGTAAGCATGATTTGCAAGGACTGCTGGGTTGACCCACTGCACCAAGCTTTCAAAGCCACCCCACGAAAAACCGATGCCAAACAGAGTTAAGGCATCGACAAAGGGCTTGGCAGCCAGCGCCGAGCAGTTCAGTTCAATCGCCAGCATGCCGTTTGCGCCGGTGCAATCGCGTTGCCACAGGGCGTGCCCCCGGTCTTTGTGCCAGGCAGGATTAAAAATCTGCACCACCTCAGGACGTGCGTCGAGAAACTCGCTGACTTCTTGTGTATTGCGGGCATGCTGCGCCATGCGCACCGCCATCGTCTTGACACCGCGCAACGATAACCAGGCGTCATCCGCGCTAAGAGAGTTGCCCAAGGCATACTGGGTGGCGTGAATGCGCGCGGCGAGTTTGTCATCCTTAACAATAATCGCACCAAGCATGACGTCAGAGTGGCCGGCAATATATTTGGTCCCCGCAACAATCGATACATCCGCGCCAAGCGCAAGCGGTTTGTAAATATAGCCTGAGCCCCAAGTGTTGTCGGTTGCCAAGATCAAGCCATGCTGTTGTGAGATCTTTGCAAGCGCTGGCATATCGAGCATTTCAAAGAGCAACGAACCTGGTGACTCAACATAAATCATTTTGGTGTTGGGCTGAACGAGTGCTGCAATTTGCTCGGGGCTTGAAAAATAAGTGACTGAGATGCCGAGACGGCTTAATAAAGTTTGATCAACGGTGCGCACAGGGCCGTAGACGCAATCGGCAACAAGCATGTGATCGCCCGTTTGAAGTAGCGCTAAAAAGGCGATACTAATCGCGGCAAGCCCTGAGGGCGCCAACACGCAGTAGGTGCCGCCTTCGAGCTGCATGAAAACTTCTTCAAGGGCGCGGTGTGTATCAAGCCCGGCGATGCCGTAAGTGACGACGCGTTCGCCGGCGGCGCGCTTGGCGAGTGCGCGGTCAAGCACGGCGAGATTTTCAAAGCGAACGGTGCTGGTACGAATCGCGGGGATGCTAACAGGGGCGGTGCCAGTTTTAGGATCGAACTCGGCAGCGCCGATATGCAGAAGGCGAGTATCTAGGTGGTGAGCGGTCAAGATTGATCCTTAGTAAGGTGCGTGAAAAGGGCTCAGGCCGGTCGGGTAAACCGTATGATGCCATCTGCACACTGTTCGCGGGTGAGTTTGCCTTCAAAGTAGAGCGCATGCAAGTGCGCCGCTGCCTCGCCCATGGCGAAGGTGGTTTGATGCAGGTCAAGCTTGCGTTTGAACATGAGCGGCAAGATGTCGGTAGTGGATTGCGGCACCACGCAGGCGTCAAACACCTCTTGCAGACGATCGGCGTGGTGCGAGTGTTGTTGCGCGATCCGTTCATGCAGGCCCTTAAAAGGGCGTCCGTGGGAGGGCAGCACTAAGGTGTCAGCGGGCAAGGGGGCGTAGGCGCGAAGCGAATTTAGATATAAAGGTAAGGGGTTGCCCATGGGCTCGTAATCAAACACACTGATATTGGTCGAGATGCGAGGCAAAACCATATCGCCCGAAATCAACACTTTTTTGTCAGCGCAATAAAGCGACATGTGCTCGGGTGCGTGGCCATAGCCCGCGATGGCTTGCCAGACGTGACCGTTGATGCGCAGCTCTGTGCCGTGCATGATGCGGATAAAAGAGGGCGGGACGCTAGGAACCATGCCCGGATAATGCGAGGCGCGCTCGCGAATTTGTTTGATGGACTCGGGGTCGATCATGCCGTGTCGCATCAAATGTTGTGCCGTACTTTCCCCACCGGTGACGCCGCCGTCTTTGCGTTGGCTCCAGGTTTGCGCCGTCATGTAGTCGGTCATGCTGATGTGCATGGGAACTTGCCAGCGCTCACACAACCAAGAGGCCAGCCCAATGTGGTCGGGATGCATGTGGGTGACGATCAGCCGTAGGACCGGCAAGCCTTCAAGCTCAGTCTTGAAGATGCTTTCCCAGAGCGCCTTGACTTGCTCGCTGCTGATGCCGCAGTCGACAATGGTCCAGCCTTCTGTGCCGTCGATTTTCTCACGCAGTAGCCACAGATTAATGTGATCAAGCGCGAAGGGAAGCGGCATTCTGAGCCAGCGCACGCCGGGGGCCACTTCAAGGGTGAGCCCAGCGCCCGGCAATGTTTCGCCGAGGGGGTATTGCAATTGGTGTTCGAGGGGATTCATAAGAGACGTTTTCTTTAAACTTGACGGTATGAACAGACCATCATAATTTACGTTCACCTTTCGGTGTTAACGACGCCGCGCAGAACACTAGAGCGGCAAAAAACAAGGGTTAACCCCCAGTCAGGCAAATGACATGCCGTTTGCGTAAACTGAGAGGCTCATCAAGGAGACGAGAATGCACTTACCAGGCCTGAATTTTGAGCTGGGCGATGAGGTCGACATGCTGCGCGAAGCGGTGCGCAATTTTGCACAGCATGAAATTGCGCCTTTAGCCGCGCAGGCTGACCGTGAGGATCAGTTTCCGATGCATCTATGGCAAAAGATGGGCGGGCTCGGGCTGATGGGCATGACCGTTAGCGAGGAGTACGGTGGCACCAATATGGGTTATCTTGCGCACATGGTCGTGATGGAAGAAATTTCACGCGCGAGCGCCTCGATTGGTCTGTCGTACGGCGCGCATTCAAATCTTTGCGTGAATCAAATTCATCGTAACGGCACGATCGCACAAAAGAAAAAATACTTGCCTGGGCTTTTAACCGGTGAGCACATTGGCGCACTTGCAATGAGCGAGTCCGGCGCGGGCTCTGATGTGGTGAGCATGAAGCTGCGCGCCGCACCGAAGGGGTCGGATTATGTCCTAAACGGTACCAAGATGTGGATTACCAATGGGCCCGATGCGGACACGCTGGTGGTCTATGCAAAGACCGATCCTCAAGCCAACGCACGCGGAGTCACCGCCTTTTTAGTCGAAAAGGGAATGCCCGGCTTTAGCATCGGGCAGCAACTCGATAAGCTTGGAATGCGTGGCAGTCACACCGGCGAGTTGGTGTTTGAAGACTGCTTAATACCAGGTGACCACGTACTGGGCGAGGTCAACGGCGGCGTGCGTGTATTAATGAGCGGGCTCGATTACGAGCGCGCGGTGTTAGCGGCCGGCCCACTGGGCATTATGCAGGCAGTGATGGACCAGGTGATCCCTTATATCCACGCGCGTAAACAGTTCGGCCAGCCGATCGGTGAGTTTCAACTGATCCAGGGCAAAGTCGCCGACATGTACACCACCCAACAAGCGTGTCGGGCTTTTTGCTATACCGTTGGCAAAAATCTTGACAAGCTCGGTGCGCAACACGTGCGTCAGGTTCGCAAAGACTGTGCAGCGGTGATTTTGTACTGCGCCGAAAAAGCCACCTGGTTGGCGGGCGAAGGCATACAGATTTTTGGCGGCAACGGCTATATCAATGACTACCCGCTTGGTCGATACTGGCGTGATGCAAAGCTATATGAGATCGGCGCAGGGACGAGTGAAATTCGTCGCATGCTAATCGGCCGCGAACTGTTCAACGAAACGATGTAAAGAAACTAACAATGATCAAAGGCCGACAGACATGCCAATAATCGAATCTCTAATTAACGTGCGATCGCCAGAGTTTGCTAAAAACGCACTCGCGATGCAGGCCCAAATCGATGATCTGCAAAAGCAGCTGGCACAAACTGCCTTGGGTGGCGCTGAGCAAGCGCGTCAAAAGCATATCAGCCGTGGCAAGCTGCTGCCCCGCGATCGCGTCGAGCAACTGTTAGATTCGGGCACGCCGTTTTTAGAGCTTTCACCGCTCGCTGCATTCGGGCTTTATAACGGGGAGTCTCCGGGCGCAGGCATCATCACCGGCATCGGCCGCATCTCTGGGGTTGAGTGTGTAATCGTGTGTAACGACGCGACGGTTAAGGGTGGCACATACTATCCCCTCACCGTCAAAAAACACTTGCGGGCGCAAGAGATCGCGCAACAAAATAATTTACCTTGCGTGTATTTGGTCGACTCGGGCGGGGCAAACCTGCCCCGTCAAGACGAGGTGTTTCCAGACCGAGATCATTTTGGGCGAATCTTTTTTAATCAAGCCAATATGTCGGCGCAAGGGATTGCGCAAATCGCTGTCGTCATGGGCTCATGTACCGCCGGGGGGGCGTATGTTCCCGCGATGAGTGATGAGTCGATCATTGTGCGCAACCAAGGCACAATTTTTTTAGGTGGTCCCCCGCTTGTGAAGGCTGCGACAGGCGAGATTGTTTCGACCGAAGACCTGGGGGGCGGTGATGTGCATACGCGGTTGTCTGGTGTTGCGGATCATCTGGCCGCCAACGACCACCATGCATTGCAACTTGCTCGTGACGCGGTTGGCCGTCTAAATCGCACAAAGCCACAACAGTTGGCGCTGCGCAAAAGCGCGCCGCCGTTGTATGAGCTAAGTGAAGTCAACGGCATTGTCCCGGCCGACACACGCAAGCCCTATGACGTGCGTGAAATCATTGCGCGCATTGTCGACGGCTCTGAGTTTGACGAATTTAAAGCACGCTTTGGCACCACACTCATTACGGGATTTGCCCATATCGAAGGCATGCCAGTCGGCATTGTGGCCAATAACGGCATCTTGTTTTCTGAGTCCGCACAAAAGGGCGCGCATTTTATTGAACTCTGTGCGCAACGCAAAATCCCGCTAGTTTTTTTACAAAATATCACAGGCTTCATGGTGGGCCGTAAATACGAAAACGAGGGCATCGCACGGCACGGCGCGAAGATGGTGACGGCCGTATCAACCGCTGCCGTGCCTAAGTTCACCGTCATCATCGGCGGCTCGTTTGGCGCAGGAAATTACGGCATGTGTGGCCGCGCGTTTTCCCCTAGGCTCTTGGTGATGTGGCCCAACGCGCGGATCTCGGTAATGGGCGGCGAACAAGCAGCGAGTGTCATGGCAACGTTGAAACGCGAGGCCGTTGAAGCAAAGGGCGGCGAGTGGTCGGGCGAACAAGAGAACGACTTCAAGACACCCATTCGTGAGCAGTACGAACGCGAGGGCCATCCTTACTATGCGACGGCGCGCTTGTGGGATGACGGCGTGATCCAGCCCTCGGATACACGTCGCGTCTTGGCACTTGGTTTATCGGCCGCCTTAAACGCACCAATTGCAGACACCCGCTTTGGCGTGTTTCGGATGTAAGAGCAGGATCAAGGAGCTAGCGTGTTTACAACATTACTAATCGCGAATCGCGGTGAAATCGCCTGCCGGGTGGCGGCCACGGCGCGTCGTCTAGGTATTCGAACCATCGCGGTATATTCGGATGCAGATGCGGGCGCCAAGCACGTTGTCAGTTGTGATGCGGCGGTGCACATCGGCGGGTCTACGGCCCGCGAGAGCTATTTAAAAAGCGACACCATCTTGCAAGCGGCGCTTGCGCAGGGCGCACAAGCGATCCACCCTGGCTATGGTTTTTTATCTGAGAATGCCGACTTTGCCAGCGCCTGCGCAAAAGCTGGCGTGAGCTTTGTGGGGCCACCCCCTTCGGCAATCGCGGCTATGGGTAGTAAATCAGCCTCGAAGACCTTAATGGAAAAGGCGGGCGTGCCGCTGGTGCCTGGGTATCACGGTGATAACCAAGACCCAGAATTTTTAAAGCAACAGGCAGACTTGCTTGGTTACCCCGTCATGATCAAGGCGAGCGCTGGCGGCGGCGGTAAAGGAATGCGCGTGGTGACGGGTGCGCAGGACTTTGCAGCGGCTCTCGCTTCGTGTAAACGTGAATCGGCCTCAAGCTTTAACGATGACCGCGTGCTGATCGAGCGCTATGTGCAAAAGCCGCGTCATATCGAAATACAAGTGTTTTGTGATTCGCAGGGCAACGGCGTGTACCTGTTTGAGCGCGATTGCTCTGTGCAGCGTCGCCATCAAAAGGTGATCGAAGAGGCGCCGGCCCCAGGCCTGACTCAAGAGCGCCGCAGTGCGATGGGAGACGCCGCGGTCGCAGCCGCGCGGGCAGTGAATTATGTTGGCGCGGGCACGGTTGAATTTATTGTTGAGCCCAGTGGGCGGTTTTATTTTATGGAGATGAATACGCGGCTGCAGGTCGAGCATCCTGTGACAGAAATGATTACCGGGCTAGACCTCGTTGAGTGGCAATTGCGAGTGGCAAATGGCGAGGCCCTGCCCCTGACACAAGAGCAACTCGTACGAAACGGCCATTCAATCGAAGCGCGTATTTATGCCGAGAATCCGGATAAAAACTTTTTACCTTCGGTGGGCACGCTGGCTTACTTTGCGCTGCCGCCGCACACGGCCTTTGCCAATGCTGCGATTCGAGTCGATGGCGGCGTGCGGATGGGCGATACGATATCGCCGTTTTACGACCCAATGATCGCGAAGTTGATTGTCTGGGGTAAGGATCGTGATCAGGCTCGCGCTCGAATGGTGCAAGCCTTGGCGCAGACAAAGGTGGTCGGTGTTCATACGAACGTTGCATTTTTGACACGATTGATGACAGACGCTGCCTTTGCCGCCGGCGATCTGGATACTGGCTTAATTGAGCGCCAACGCAGCACGCTGTTGCCACCGGCGGCGCCCGCCCGACCTGAGGCGCTTGCGCTTGCGGTCGCAGCGCTGCTTGGGTGTGAGGCGCCATCGCCTAGCGGTAACGACCCGTGGGCACAGACAGACGGCTGGCGCGTAGACGGGGTCTACCGTCGCGAACTCCTCTGGGCAGAGCAAGAGGTGGTGCACCGTTGTGTATTGCAGCGTCAGGGCGCCGTGCAGGTGCTAGAGATCGAGGGTGAGTGTTATCCGTTTAAACAAAGAAAATGCGAAACAACTGTTGCGGGCGCGTTTGAGTTTGAACTGACGCTCGGCGCTGCGCTGGTCTTGGGCACGGTGGTGTTGCGCGGAGAGCGCTATGAGGTTTTTTCTTCGGGCAAGATGAGCTCGCTGATCCGGCAAAATCCTCTGACGCAGGTGGATGGTGAGCAGGTTGAGCTTGCGGGTGGGCTCACGGCTCCGATGCCTGGCAAGGTGATTGCAGTCCATGTGTCGCCAGGCGATAAGGTCAAGCGTGGCCAGGCGCTTTTGGTGATGGAAGCTATGAAAATGGAGCACACCATCGCGGCTCCGACCGATAGCGTGGTCAAAGCGTTGCTTTATGCGGTAGGCGACCAAGTCAGCGAGGGGGCCGCACTCATTACTTTGGATTAAATGTGTCTGAGCCCGGGAAAAGAGTGCTTCGCTGCGTTGCAGTGGAACTGAGTCTTGAGTCAATTGGCCACACATTTTTTGGTAGGACTTGTCGGGACAAAGTTTTTGGCGTAGAGTCAAACTACTTGGTCGGGTGCCCCCTGCCCCGGCCAGCAACAGGAGCCCGTCTTAATGTTTGACATTCTGGTTTACCTGTTTGAGAACTACTACACCCCCGAGGCCTGTCCGTCGGCCGACGTGTTGGCAAAGCGCCTTGCTGCGGCGGGCTTTGAGCACACCGATATTGACGAGGCGTTAGGCTGGTTAGTGGGTTTGGCCGAAACCACGGCACAGTGCGTAGAGTTGTCGCAAACACCCGGTAGCGGTACACGTGTGTATGCCGAGTTTGAGCAACAACATCTTGATCCTGAAGCAATTGGTTTCATCACCTTTTTAGAGGCAACCGAAGCCTTGTCGCCCGCTTTACGTGAAATCGTGATTGACCGTGCGTTGGCAACGACAGAGGGTTCAGTCTCGTTGCAAAAAATCAAAATCATCGCGCTGATGGTGCTCTGGAGCCAAGAATCAGAGGTCGACCATCTGATCCTTGAAGAATTGTTGCGCGATGACGGCGATCGGCTTTTGCACTAAGTTTGCCGGGCATTGCATTGCCTTACGTTGGTCGCTTTGCACCAAGCCCAAGTGGGCCTTTGCACGCAGGTTCGTTGGTGGCCGCGATGGCGAGCTTTTTGGATGCACGGGCGCAGGTCGGCCAGTGGCTCGTCCGTATCGAAGATCTCGATACGCCCAGGATGGTTGCAGGAGCAACCGAACTGATTTTGCAACAGCTGTCAGGTCTGGGTATGCGCTGGGATGGAGAAGTGACTTATCAGTCGCAGCGCCTAAGCCTGTATCAGCAGGCCTTTGACACCCTTTTGACGGCTAATCAGGTTTATGCCTGCGGTTGTACGCGCCGTGAAATTTCGGACTCGGTTGCGAGACCGGCCGGACCAAGCGTTCACACCGAGCGCCCCTACCCAGGAACTTGCCGTAAGGGCGCACCAACAGGGCGCGAGGCCTACGCCTGGCGCCTGCGGGTACCAGACGGGATCGAGCACTTTGAAGATCGTTGGCTGGGCCTGCAGCAACAAGATGTTGCCCGCGTGGTGGGTGATTTTGTGCTGAAACGGGCCGACGGGGTGTGGTCTTATCAATTGGCGGTGGTGGTTGACGATGCCCAACAAGGGGTGACAACTATCGTCCGTGGTGAAGACTTACTTACAAGCACAGCAAGGCAGAGATTGCTGAGTCGTTTGCTCGGGCTACCTGTCACGCGGGTCTTGCATGTGCCCGTCGTGACCGATGCGCGGGGCTTGAAACTTTCTAAGCAAAACGGGGCTCAAACCCTGACGCTGACGGATCCTCTGGCCGTCTTGCAGCAAGCTTGGCAGGCCTTGGGATTCGAAAAAGTCAGGGCCTCTAATATAGAGACGTTTTGGTCACAAGCGACCCAAATTTGGGGTCAAGGCCCCGAACGTGCTAACTTGCACGGCATTCATCACCGCTCTAATCATGCGCGCTAAACCGTTTTTGGCTTTGCAGCACGCTGAATAAACCGCTTTAAGAGTTGTACCTGGAAAAGAATGACTAAAACTTTAATCATTGCCGAAAAACCCTCTGTTGCACTCGATATCTCGCGTGCGCTAGGTGGTTTTACCCGCGAGGGCGACTTTTTCGAGAACGAAAAATACGTGTTGTCTTCAAGCGTGGGCCACTTACTCACCCTCATCGCACCCAATGATCCCGTCAAGGGCAAATGGAGCTTTGCCCATTTGCCGGTCGTACCGCCGGAGTTTGATCTCGCGCCAACTAAAGATAAAAGGTCGGGCGACCGACTCAAAATGCTGGTCAAGCTGATTAAGCGTAAAGATGTTGGCGCCTTGATTAACGCTTGCGACGCTGGGCGCGAAGGAGAGTTGATTTTTCGTTATATCGCGCAATATGCGGGCCAAAAGAAACCAACGCAACGGTTGTGGTTGCAGTCGATGACCCAAGATGCGATCCGCGAAGCGTTTGCGACGCTGCGGGCTGATGACACCATGAAGCCGCTTGAGGCGGCCGCCCGGTCGCGTGCTGAAGCAGACTGGTTGGTAGGGATTAATGGCACGCGCGCCATGACGGCTTTTAATAGTAAAGACGGTGGTTTTTTCAAGACGCCGGTTGGTCGCGTACAAACGCCTACGTTGGCCTTAGTATTTGCTCGCGAAGAAAAAATCCGACATTTTGTGCCTCGCGATTACTGGGAGGTTCGTGCCAATTTCGTGGCGGCCGCCGGTATTTATGAGGGCCGCTGGATTGATCCTAACTTTAAAAGAGTAGGCGACGACGCCGAACAAAAAGAATCACGGGTCTGGACCGAGGCGGCCGCAAAAAGCGTTGTTGCGGCTTGCCGTAATCAGCCGGGCGTGGTGACCGAAGAGTCAAAACCGCGCCTCGAAGCCGCACCGGCCTTATTTGACTTGACCTCGTTGCAGCGTGAGGCGAATGGCCGGTTCGGGTTTTCGGCCAAAACGACCTTGTCTCTGGCGCAAAGCCTGTACGAGCGTCACAAAGCCCTGACGTACCCGCGAACCGACTCAAAGTTTTTGCCTGAAGACTATCTCAATACCGTACGTGAGACCATCGCCGGTTTAGCTGAAGGAAAGGGCGTAGCGAAGGCCCTAGCCCCGCACGCGGCAACGATTACTAAAAATGGCTGGGTCAAACCTAATCGTCGTATTTTTGACAACAAAAAAGTCTCCGATCACTTTGCGATCATTCCAACGATACAAGTGCCGTCAGAGCTTAGCGATGCTGAGGCGAAGATTTATGACCTGGTGGTCAAGCGCTTCTTGGCGATCTTTTTTCCGGCGGTTGAGTGGCGTAAAACAGTGCGCACCACCATCGTACAAGGCCATCACTTCAAGACCGAAGGCGAGGTCATGGTGTCGCCAGGTTGGCGTGCGGTACAGGGGCGTGAAGCGCAGGGCGACGACGCGAACTTGGTGGCGGTCGCTGACGGGGAAAAAGTTCGCACCGAAGACATCGAGACGGTGAGCCTGACAACGCGGCCACCCGCGCGCTACAACGAGGCGACTTTGCTGTCGGGTATGGAAAACGCTGGCAAGCTAGTGGATGATGATGACTTTGCGCAGGCGATGGCGCAAAGCGGCTTGGGTACACCTGCGACACGCGCGACGATCATCGAGGGCTTGCTGTCAGAAACCTATTTGCGACGTGATGGACGAGACCTTGTCCCCACGGCAAAAGCCAGACAGCTCATGACGCTGTTAAACGGCTTGGACGTTAAAGAGCTGACCTCGCCCGAACTCACGGGCGAGTGGGAACACAAGCTCAAGCAAATTGAACAAGGTGAAATGCAACGCGAAGCGTTCATGCTTGAAATTGCGCAAATGACGCAGGTCATCGTGAAGCGCGCGAAAGAGTATGAGCGCGATACCGTGCCTGGCGATTACGTGACGCTAACAACGCCCTGCCCAAAGTGTGGCAATGTTGTGAAAGAAAACTATCGCCGTTATGCCTGCACAAGTTGTGATTTTTCGATTGGCAAACACCCAGGTGGGCGCACGTTTGAGCCTGAAGAAGTTGAGGCTTTAATTGCCGAGAAGCGCTTGGGGCCGCTGCAGGGCTTTATTAGCAAGATGGGGCGCCCGTTTGCGTCGATCTTAATGATTAACGCTGAGTTCAAGCTGGAATTTGATTTTGGTCAACGCGACGAAGAGGCCAACGAGCCGGTGGATTTCTCTGCGCAAATGGCGTTAGGCCCTTGCCCAAAATGCCAGGCGCCGGTGTTTGAGCATGGCATGAGTTTTATTTGCGAAAAATCCGTTGGCCCTGGGCGCAATTGCGATTTCCGTTCGGGCAAGGTGATCTTGCAGCAAGAGATTGGTACAGAGCAAATGACGAAGTTGTTGGCCACTGGACGCACCGATTTGCTTGAGGGGTTTGTGTCTAACCGTAACAACCGTAAATTTAAAGCGTATCTTGCGCGTGGTGAAGACGGCAAGGTGAGTTTTGAGTTTGAGGCGCGCCCCGTCAAAGAGGGCGGCAAAGCGGGAACGGGTCGCTTTGCAGCAAAGGCAGCGGGCAAAACAGCGGGCAAGACTGCAAGTAAAACCGCTGCTAAAACACCCACCAAGTCGGCCGCAAAAAAAGCGGTAAAGAAAGCGGTAAAGAAAGCGGTAAAAAAAGCGGTGAAAAAAACTGCAATCAAGTCCGCAGCCAAAAAAGCCGCAAAATAAGCGTCTGCACCACACCTGCTATCTATCCGCCTCTGACCGCCAAGGTGGTTGGTAGGTCTATTTCTTGTGAAAGGCTAAGCTACTGTTTTGAGTTCGCAGAGAGAAATTAAGCGCGTCACGGTGCCCCAATTAGCGGCGTGCAAGGGTCAAAGAAAAATTGTGGCCCTCACAGCGCATAATTATTCGACCGCGCGCATCATCGACGAGTATGTTGATTTTGTGCTGATTGGCGATTCAACCGCGATGGTTGCCTATGGCTTACCCGACACGCTGACTATTACGGTTGAGCAGCTTGGGCAACATACCGCCGCAGTCGTGCGGGCAACCCAACACGCGTGCGTGGTTGCTGATATGCCGTTTGGCAGCTATCAAGAGTCGCCGGCGCAAGCGTTTCGCAATGCCGCCCATTTGATTGGAAAAGGCGCCAGCGCGGTCAAGCTTGAGGGCGGGGTCGTGATGGCGCAAACGGTTCGTTATTTAGTTGACCGTGGTATTCCTGTGATGGCACACGTAGGGCTGATGCCTCAGTATGTCAACACCATGGGCGGTTATTTGGCACAAGGGCGCAGCCCCGAAGCCGCCGCACGAATTCTGGCCGAGGCGCAAGTGCTTGAGCAGGCTGGCGCGTTTGCGATTGTGCTTGAAGGTGTGGCCGAGGCCGTGGGCGAAACGATTACGGCAGCGCTCGCGATTCCGACAATCGGTATCGGAGCCTCAGTAAAATGCGATGGTCAAATCCTCGTAACAGAAGATATGCTTGGCTTAAGCGGCGCGCGTGTGCCAAAATTCGTTAAGCGCTATGCCAATCTTGAAGAAATCATGCGAAGCTCGGTCCAGCTTTATGCTGACGAAGTTCGCGCAAGTCAATTTCCCGAGCCGCAGCATTGTTTTGGTGTTAAATACACCTGATTCTTAGATTCAATTTTGATGAAACTACCTGAAAAGCCCTGGCATGTTGTCAGGCAATCCAAAATACACGGCAACGGCGTTTTTGCAGCACGTAAAATCCCAAAAGGGACTCAAATCATCGAATATGCAGGCAAGACGATTAGCGCCAAAGAGGCGGATCGACGCCATCCCACAAACCCTGAAGACCCTTTTCATACTTTCTTTTTTTCGTTGAGCTCTGGCAAAGTCATTGATGGTAACGATCACGGTAACGAAGCGCGCTGGATTAATCACGCCTGCGAGCCCAATTGCGAAAGCTCGGAGGGCAAGGCTGGTAAGCGTGTCTATATTCTGGCTAAACGTGAGATCAAACGCGGTGAAGAGTTAAATTATGATTACGGCTTGATCATCGATGACGAAAAACTGACCAAGTCGCTTAAAGCCGAATATGAGTGTCGCTGCAGCGCCGCAAGCTGTCGCAAAACGATGTTGGCTGTTACTGAAAAGAAAGCCAAGCGTAGCAAAAAAACTTAGACCGAAACGGCATGACCCGCAGACGCAAGGGTTGTGCCAAGTCCTTAGTCGGAGCCCGCTATTCTATTGTCTGAGCCCTCTGCTAGCGCGCTGCAACCGGCTGCCCGTACGCCGCTCGCCGCTTTGATCCCGGGGCTGCTGGGGCTGTTGCCCTTTTGGGCTGTCGCGTTGACGAGTGTGCTCGAAACGGGACTTGACCCGTTGCTCGCGCTGATGGCGCTGATTATGTATGGCGCAGTGATCTTAAGTTTTGTCGGTGCACTTTGGTGGGGAATGGCCATACACGCGCCCTTAAACGCGCCACGTGCGACGATGTTTGTCTGGAGTGTGATCCCTGCGCTAGTGGGATGGGCTGCGACCTTAACGACGCCCGAAACGGGGCTGCGTATGTTGATGGCCGGCTTGGCGTTTCAGTGGTTGCTTGACGGGATGCTCAGACGCAAGATGCCCGAGTTGCTGCCGCGGTGGGTGTTTCGCTTGCGCAGCATTTTGACCGGGGGCGCATTAGTCCCCTTGGCTTTTGTCTGGTTTCAGATCGTCTAGGCCATGGAGCTTAGATCCGCGGCGCTCGCAGCGTTAGGTCAAGAGACTTGGCAAGCAAAAGCTGCTTGGTTGGCGCAGCTAAATTCGCAAACTGAACTTGATACGCAGCACGCGTTGTTTGCTTCGTCAGGCATCCCTGGCCGGCCTGCGATTACGTTAGTGCCGCCTGCGCAGCTTGGCCTGCGAAGTGTGCACACACTTGAGGGGCGTGCGCTGTTGATTCATGCGTTAGCCCATATCGAATTCAATGCGATCAATCTTGCTTTGGACGTGCTGTGGCGCTTCGCGAACATGCCAAGCAAGTTTTATTATGATTGGCTAAGCGTGGCGCAAGAAGAGTGCGAGCACTTTAGGTTGCTTAACCAGCACTTGCAAACGCTGGGCTATCAGTACGGTGATTTTTCAGGTCACGACGGCTTGTGGGAGATGGCCGAGCGCACACAAGACGATGTGTTGGCGAGGCTGGCCTTAGTGCCTCGCACGCTAGAGGCCAGAGGCTTAGATGCCTCGCCCGCTGTCAAACATAAATTAGCGAGTGGTGGCGACCGGGCGGGTGCAGCGATTATCGATATTATTTTGCGCGATGAAATCGGGCACGTGGCAATCGGTAACTATTGGTTTCGCTGGTTGTGCGTCGAGCGCAAGCTTGATCCGATTGCAACCTATGCAGAGCTTGCGCAGACGTATCGCGCGCCAAAGCTAAAAGGGCCATTTAATGTCGAGGCGCGCTTAGCTGCCGGCTTTGAACCCACAGAGATCGCCTTGTTATGACCACGACGCAAAATATCTTGTTCATTATGGCGGATCAGTTTCGGGCCGATCACCTTGGCTGCGAGGGCCATCCGTATTTAAAAACTGCCAACCTTGAGGCTTTGGCCAAACGAGGCGTTCGCTTTAGTCGCGCCTTTGTAAACTCGGGCGTCTGCGGACCTTCGCGCATGAGTTATTACACGGGGCGCTATCCTTCAAGTCATGGCACGACTTGGAACCGAGTTCCCTTATCGATCGGTGAAATCACCTTTGGTGAATATTTAGCGCAAGCGCGGCGCGACTTAATGTTGGCGGGTAAAACGCACGTTATCCCTGACTTGGCCGGACTGAGGCGCCTGGGAATTGAAGGCGATTCTGAGCTTGGTTTTTTGCTTGAACGCGGAGGGTTTCGAGAGCTTGATCGTTACGACGGCCATCATCCACCTGGTTTTGAAAGCGGTTATCCGGCATATTTAAAACGCCACGGTTATGTCTCTGACGATCCCTGGACAGACTTTGTGATTGCGGGGCAGTTGCCTAACGGGCAGATCGTAAGCGGCTGGAATATGCGCAACACGTATCTGCCTGCGCGGGTGGCCGAACCGCATTCTGAAACGGCGTACATGACCGACCAGGCGCTTAAATTTATGCGCGAGCAAGGTGGCAAGCCCTGGGTGTTGCATCTGAGTTACGTTAAGCCGCATTGGCCATACATGGCCCCCGCGCCGTATCACAACAGGTACACCGCTGAGCAGTGTTTGCCCGTCGTGCGCAGTGAGCACGAACGACAGGACGCTCACCCAGTTGTGGCAGCTTATCGCCAGCACGAAGAAAGTCAAAATTTCAGCCGCGATGAATGTATTCGTACGGTGCGCCCCGCGTATCAAGGTCTGATTCACCAGTTAGACGATCATCTTGGCCGACTCTTTGATTACATGGAGGGCGCCAGCTTGATGAAGAACACGCTGATTGTCTTTACGTCAGATCACGGCGATTTGTTGGGCGATCATTGGCTGGGCGAAAAAGAATTGTTTTATGACGCCGTGCAGCGCGTGCCATGTATTGTGATGGATCCGGATGAACGTGCGAATGTGACGCGTGGCACGGTCGATGGGCGGTTTGTTGAAGCGGTTGATATGGTGCCGACCTTTCTTGAGGCGCTCGGGGTGGCGGGTGCGCAAGAGCGGCTTGAGGGCCATAGCTTGTTGCCGCTGTTGCGCGGCAAGGCCGCAGCTTGGCGCGAGGCTGTTTTCTCTGAACTGGACTACAGTTTTAGGCAGGCGCGCTTGCTACTGAATAAAACGCCGCAACAAGCACGTGCTTATTCGCTTCGTACGACTCGCTGGCGCTATGTGTATTGGCTTGACGAGCCCGAACAGTTGTTTGATTTAGAAAATGATCCGAATGAGCTCACTGACTTAGGCCGCGAAGCGCTGCACGTCAAGACGCGCGAAGCCTTGCGCACGCAATTGCTCGACTCACTGGCTCGACGCAAGCGTCGCGTGACGATGTCTGACGAAGCTGTTGAGCGCGGCACCCACGCGCACAAGCGGGCCGGTGTTTTTTTTGGACAATGGTGACGTTGGGTAAGTGCAGGTTACGGGACCGAACCTGAGCGTCTGACAGGCTAAGATTGCAAGCCGTACCAAGTCATGCTGATCACCTTCACGCTGTACTGTCAGGGATCCAAAGCAGTGAAAAATAAACGAGTCAGACGGTAATGTTAAGTACGGGCCACGCAGAGAGTCGCGCCTCTCTGCGGTAAATATATTTGTGCAGCGTGGGGCTCAGCCCACAACTTAATCGCGAAAAGAGGTTGGCGCTGCGGGTTCTAGCCGCTGCAGCATCGCCGTCCATTCACGCGCATACGAGTCGGGCATGCCGGGTCGCCGGTTGGCATCGCCAGCCTCATATTGTTTAGCGGTCAGTTCGCAGACGTCTGCAGAAAGTGGATAGGTCATTTGCCCCGATCCTTGTATCGCCATTTGCACACTGCAGGCACGTTCAAGGTTTAGCATCAAAATGCAGGCCTCGGATACGCTACGGCCAACGGTTAACAGGCCATGATTGCGCAGCACTAAGGCGCGCAAACTTGGCCCTAAACTTGCGATCAGGCGGGCGCGTTCGTCGTGGTTAAGCGCGATGCCTTCATAATCATGATACGCCACACGGTTATAAAATTGTAGTGCCCATTGGTTAACGGGTTGCAGGCCTGCTGCCAAAGACGACACGGCGACTCCGGCGACCGTATGAGTGTGAAGCACACAAGTGGCATCATGGCGTGCAGAATGTATCGCGCTATGGATCGTGAAGCCGGCTGGGTTCACACCGTAATCTGCGTTAGGTTGGTCAACGATTTCGCCAGCCAGATTAATTTTAATCAGCGAAGACGCAGTGATATCGCGAAACAGCACGCCGTAGGGATTGATCAAAAACTGATCTTTTGTCCCGGGGACGCGCGCGGAGATGTGGGTATAAATACTATCGTCTAGCCCAAAATAAGCCATGAGCCTGTAAGCGGCGGCAAGATCGGTACGAACCGCATATTCTTCGGCTGAATATGAGTGCTTGGGAGCAGCGACGATTTTCAATGACATACCGTGTTCCAGACATGAGTTCAATGATTTGGCGTGACTGCGCAGCGTTCAAGCAGGTTGAAATAATTGTATCTGAGTGACGGCAAAATGTGACAAATTAAATTTTAGGCAGTTTTGGCGTATTGTTGTGCTTAAGTGCAATCGCCCTTAAGTCTGAAAGTCGTGACGCTCCATGAGCCAGGACACCACAAAGCCAGCAACCAAGCCCCAGAACGCTGAGCCGATATTGAAAAGGCTGATATCCGCGACGGTGACCAGCAGGCTGACGAGTGCGCCTAAGGTAAATTTTCCCGAACCAAACGACGTGATGAAGGCGCTTTGCAACGCGCGCAGCATGGCGAGCCCTGCCAACACCATGATGAAAGCTTTGGGAGTTGCCAGAGTCAGGTTGGTAAAAGTTGGTGCAAGGATACCGAATACAAGAGCAAGGCAACCGAAGGCCAGGCCGCCCGTGTAGTGACGGGTTTTGTCGCCAGACGAGCTGATCAGGGCATTTGTCGGGCCGGTGAGGCAAGAGCTCACAGCACCGAAGGCTGCGCTGAGTGCAGAACCAATGCCGCAAGCAACCGCAATCATCGTGATGGGGGGCTTATGCCCTGCCGTCTTAAGCACCGCGACACCTTGGCCATTTTGTACGACTAAAACCGTGATGGTTAAAGGAATGACAAGCTCTAACATCGCCGCCCACGACCAGCTTGGTGTTTGTATGATGGGGCGAGCCAACCCTAGCGCACTTAAGTCCCCAGGATTGAGGTGGCCGAGTATTGCGATCATTAGGGCACCCACTAACAAGGCGGCAATGACCGGCGGCATACGCCGCCCGAGCGCTGGGATTGCGGAGCACAAGAAAAACACAATCACCATGGGGGCGGCGATCGCGGCATCACGATCAAGCGCGTGTATGACATCTAAGCCAAAGTGAAGAAACACACCCGCGACCATGCCCATGACGATCGGCATGGGTAACGCAGACATGAGGCGTTTAACGAAACCACTGAGCCCAAGCAGCAGGATGAGTAGACTGGTAGCGTAAAACGCACCAATCACGGCAGAAAAAGGTAAGTGCTGCAGCGCGGGGCCCACTAAAACAGTGCCCGGAATTGTCCAGCCGAAGGCGAGTGGCATTTGATAGCGCCAGCTCATGACAAGCGAGAGCAGCCCATTCACAACAAAAACACCAAACACCCACGAAGCAAGTTCAGCCGACGTAAGCCCCCCTCGCGTACCGACTGAAAGAATTACAGCAAAGGGACCAGTAGCCGCAAAAATAAAACCAATCAGCCCATTCGCGAGAATGGTGGTAGTGAGATCAGCGAAGACTTTTTGTAGGCGTGCTGGCGGCGCAGTCGGCCGTTCAATGTTAGAAAGCAAAACGTGTTCCTGTGAAGGTGCCTGACGGTGTTAGGCGACGCGATCTCGGATCACTTGAGGGACAGGCACACTGTTTTTAAAAGACGGCCGCATTTCGAGCCGATCCGAGTAGGCAGCTAAGTTGGGATATTGTTCGCGCCAGGGTTTGTTAGGCCAGCGCACCGTCAGATAGCGCAAGAGGGTTCCGGTCGCAATGTCAGCCAAGCTAAAGGTGTTGGCGTGACAAAACTCTTTGGTGCCAATCGACTCCGATAGATACCTTAAGGCACCGTCTAACTTGCGCTGCTGCCGGTCAAACCAGGGCTGACTTTGTTTGTCTTTATCTCGCGCAATTTCAAAAAACATCAGAACAAGCGCGTCGCAGGCACCATCGACAATGACTTCATAACGCTTGACCGCCAAGAGCCCATCGACATCTTTTGGAAAAAGAGGCGGATTTGGGTGTTTGTGTTCGATCCACTCATTGATGTAGCGCGATTCAAACACGCTTGAGCCATCCTCGCAGATCAAGACGGGTAACTTTTCAAGCGGATTGTAAAGAGGTGTTTGCGTGTCGGTGTTCCAGGGAACTTCAGTGATGAGTTCGAACGGAATCCCTTTTTCTGCAAGTTGAATTCTGACTTTGCGTGCGTAAGGGCTTGGCGTGGCGCTGATAAGTTGGTACATTTTTCAAGTCACTCAATTAGAACGATGATGGCTTAGCTTGCTTTGATATGTCGATTCAAGCCACTCAGTACGGCATTGAAAGACGCCGTAACGATATCGCGGTCAATGCCAACGCCAAAGCCGGTCGCACCCTCTTCGATACGCGCTTCAACATAACATGCAGCGCGAGTATCTGTGCCAATGCCAATCGCGTGTTCGTGATAATCCATGATGCGAACAGCGATGCCTAAGCAATCCACAAACGCAGAAATTGCCCCATCGCCTGTGCCTTTCAGTACGCGGCGTACACCGTCAACTGCAAACTCGGCTTCGATCGTAAAGTGCTTACCTTCAGGCGCGCTGGGATCGCCGGTGATGCTGTGCCTGATGAGCTTCCAGGGTTCGGTTTGGGTCAGATACTCTGTATTAAAAATCGTGTAGACGGCTTCAGCCGTGACCTCGCGACCGGTTTCATCCGTGACGCGTTGAATCGCGCGACTGAACTCAATTTGTAAGCGTCGCGGTAAGGCTAAGCCATGTTCTTGTTCAAGCAGGTAAGACACCCCGCCTTTACCGGATTGGCTGTTGACCCGAATGACGGCATCGTAGCTGCGACCCAAATCGGCTGGGTCAATCGGTAAGTAGGGGACTTCCCAGATGGCATCGGCTTTTTGCACGGCAAAGCCTTTTTTGATCGCATCTTGATGCGAACCCGAAAAGGCCGTGAACACTAAATCACCGGCGTAGGGGTGTCGAGGGTGCACGGGCAATTGATTACAAAACTCAACACAGCGACGCACTTCGTCGATATCTGAAAAATCAAGGCCGGGATGAATGCCTTGGGTGTAGAGGTTCAAGGCCAGTGTGACCAAATCAACGTTGCCGGTGCGTTCGCCGTTACCAAACAGGCAACCTTCGACGCGATCGGCCCCAGCCATCAAGCCAAGCTCAGCGGCAGCCACCGCCGTGCCGCGGTCGTTGTGTGGGTGCAAACTGACAATGATTGAATCACGCTTGTGCAGATTGTTGTGCATGTATTCGATTTGATCGGCATACATGTTGGGTGTGGTGGCCTCAATGGTGGCGGGCAAGTTATAGATAATTTTTTTCTGGGGTGTCGGCTTGTACAGGGCGGTCACCGCGTTGCAAACCTCAAGCGCAAAGTCGGGTTCGGTGGTGCTGAAGACCTCAGGAGAATATTCGTACAGCCAGTACGTTTCTGGGTGCTTGGCCATGCAGTCCATCACGCACTGCGTGCCTTCGACGGCAACTTGTTTAATCTCTTGGCGGTTCATGTTGAAGACGATGCGGCGAAACCCCGGTGCGCAAGCGTTATAAAGGTGAATCATGGCGCGCTTGGCGCCAGCGGCGGATTCGACCGTGCGTTCAATTAGCTCTGGGCGGGCCTGCGTTAAGGCGATGATGGTGACATCGTCTGGGATCAGTTTGTCGTCGACCAGTTTGCGCACAAAGTCAAAATCGGTCTGTGAGGCCGACGGAAATCCGACCTCGATCTCTTTGAAGCCGACTTTGACCAGCATTTCAAAAAAGCGCAGCTTGCGCTCAACACTCATGGGTTCGATCAGAGACTGATTGCCGTCACGCAGATCGGTGCTCATCCAGACCGGCGGATGGGTGATCTTTTTAGTCGGCCACGTGCGCTCTGAAAAGTCGCGCTCGAAGGGCTTGAACGGAATGTATTTGGTGGCTGGATTCGAAAGCATGATTCACCTTAAGACTATTTAGACGGGGCCACGACGTATTCACTCTGTGTGCGCCGACGGCGCTGACGCGCCAGTGTTTGGATCAAAACTAAAACTTTGTGAGGAAAATGAACTGCGGGGTGGCGGTTGGTTGCCGGACTGCCACGGGCACTAGGCCCGGCAACCGATCGCTAGTAGTAGCGATAGCAGCCCAAGATTTGAAGCGTTGTTGCCAGACACGACGTGACCGCGGCCCAAAAGGGTCGGGCAGTGTGCAAGAGGGCAGGCGAGGCCTGTGGCAAAAACTTTCATAGCCGCTAGTCGAACATAAATTGACCTGAAACGCAAGCGCACAGGCCAGATAGGGCCGCGAGCGAGCCTAGGCGAGCAGGGTGGGCTCTCGGTGCCCGGCATCGTCGGCTGGGGGCAGGATCCCCTCGCGCGCGGGCGTGTGTGGGGTGGTTAGCGGCCGAGTCAGCAACGCGCTAGCAAGCTCTGCCTGTTGCGCCCGGGCTAAGGCAAGTTTGCGCGCCCGCCCACCGCTAATCTGGGCGAGGGTTGTTTGCAAAATCCCCATGGTGATGGGCTGTGACTGATCTTTCCAGGCCCAGTTCAATACGTCTAAACCCTCTGGGCTCAGGCGGGCGCAGAGCTTACGTACGTCGTTTAAGGGCACCAATGCGGCACGGCCACGTTTCAGGCTGCCGCGTAAATAGCTCAGTAAAAAATTGAAGGCGAGCAAGACCAAAACAAAGATAACAAACCACCAAAAGTATGTTTGATACTGCATCACAAAATCGATGACCGTTTTGCCAAGGATTTCAGATAGACCTGAAAGTTTGATTGCAAACTCAAGCCAGCCTTTGCCAGACAGCAAGATGCGCTGAGCAAAATAAACGACCAGAGCAATAGTCGCTAAAATAACGGTGAGTCGCGTTAACAAACGCGCAAGCGCTAGCCGCAGCAGGATGCTGCCCAACAAAGTGGGGTCTTTTCGAAGATTTGCGGTGCTAGGTCGATTCATCATGCAAAATATTGTACCTATGAGTCGCAATTTTCTCGAACTTCGTCAGGGTCAGCAACTGACACTGACTCCCGCGCTGCAACAGTCGATCAAGCTGTTGCAGCTTTCGACGCTGGATCTCGAGGCCGAAGTGGCGAGGGCGCTGGCTGAAAACCCCCTGCTAGAGCAAGACAGGGCGCCACTCTACGAGACGGGCGGTGGTTCAGCAAGCCTGCGCGTGGGGCAAGACCACGCAGAATTTGCTCCCGAACAAAATGCCACAGAGCGTGGTCAGGATGCAACACCTGAGGTCAATATTGATTATGCACCCGCCTCAGAGCGTGAGCACGAGCGCGAGAAAACCGACTTTTCGTCAGAATCACGCGGCTCGCGCGATGATGACTTTAGTGACCGGCCCGAGGCTGCTCGCGAGAGTAACTTGCGAGAGTACCTACTTGAGCAGTTAGGCACTACCCGCTTGAGTCAGCGCGACGCGGCGCTAGTTGAGCTGCTGATTGAAGAGCTCAACGATGACGGGTTACTGGCGTCGCCGCTTGACGAGATCGTCAGCTGGATGAACCCAGCGCTCGGACTCGAAGAGGACGATTTTCGCTGCGCCTTAAAGATGCTGCAATCTTTTGACCCCCCTGGGGTGGGCGCGCGTCATCTTGGCGAGTGTTTGGATCTACAGCTTCAGTTTGCTGATCTCGAGCGGCTGACGACGGCAAAAGACCCAAACGTGCTCGCCTTGGCCCGCACGATTTGCCAGCAGCACCTAGACATTTTGGCCAGCGGAAATATGTTGAAGCTGCGTGAGGTGTTGCGCTGCGAACCAGAATTACTTCAAGGCGCGCACGCGCTGATCGTTAAACTAAATCCAAGACCCGCAAGCGCTTGGAACATTCCGGCAGCAGATTTTGCTGTACCCGACGTGATCGTGCGAAAAACAAAAAAGGGTTGGGTGGTGGCGCTCAACGAGGCCGTCATGCCAAAGTTGCGCGTAAATGCGCTGTATGCCGAAGCCTTGGGCAGCCCACGCAGTGGTGCGCACACGGCCTTACATGGTCAATTGCAAGAAGCGCGTTGGATGATTCGCAACGTGGCTCAGCGGTTCGAGACGATTTTGAAAGTTGCGCAGGTGATCGTGGCGCATCAACAAGCTTTCTTTTCAAAAGGTTGGGGGGCGGTGCGACCGCTCACGCTTAAAGACATTGCGGGCGAGATCGGCATGCACGAGTCGACGATCTCGCGGGCCACGACGCAAAAATTTATGCTGACGCCTCACGGCACGCTAGAGCTCAAGCGATTCTTCAGTACCGGGTTGGCCACAGAGGGCAAAGAAGCCACTTCGGCGACCGCGGTGCAAACGCGCATTCAAGTGTTGATCACTGCAGAAGATCAAAAAAAGCCGCTATCTGACAGTCAACTAGTGGGTCTGCTGGATCAAGACGGGATCACCATCGCGCGACGCACGGTAGCCAAGTATAGAGAGCTGTTACGCATACCGACGGCACCTTTGCGCAAGTCACAGGCAGGCGCACGTTAGCCCCCAGTTATTTGATCGCTTGGTCGTGCAGGGCACTCTGCAGTTTTGCCCCAAGCCTCACTTGGCATGCAATATTTGTTACGCGCATTTTGTAAGCAGGTTGGCCGTTGAAAATATCCAACGTTTGCGCACTGTTCAAGTTCTTTCTTTAATGCTTGCTGCCAGGTGATGACCGTCACGGTGATGCCTGGCGGAACGGGCGGCGCAACCGGACGCTGTGCTGGGTTTGACGCGACAGCGCTTAACGCGGTCTGGCGCTCGCTGGTTAGCTCAGAAGGAGCTCTGCGTGAAGGGCCTTCGGCTGCCAAACGCCTGGCATCGGCGGTTTCTGACCCCTCGATTGCCGCGTCGTCGTCATCGCCTGCAATCTTTGTGGCATTAGGATCGATTTCAAAATCTTCAGCGGTGACGGGTTCAATGGCCCACTCTACAGGAACGGGTTCGCGAGGCACGCCTAGTGTGCCGTCCATCCGTGGCTGGGGAGGCTGAGCAGTGATCGGACGGCCGTTGGCATCAAGCGCGAGCGCTTTGTAGTCTTTGTCTGCCACCGAGGCAAGGGTGTCAGGCGCGCGAGTGACCAGCCAATTGCCCAGCTGCACACCGCCTTGCCAAGAGGCAACCGCGGCAAGCATTAAAAAGACAATTAAGACACGCCAAGACATAAGGGATCTCTGAGGGGCGGGATTAAACTTTCTCGGCAAACACTTGGCCGCCATGCTCGCGCATAGCGTGAAAACGAATCGCCGGGTAACGCTCTTCGGCGACACGCAATTGTGCTGTCGAACTGACTAAAAACGCGGGCGCTTCAACGACATCATAGGCGATGTTTGAGACGTTGGCATCGATGAATTTATGCAGCTCTTTGGGGTCTTCGGCGGTGACCCAGCGTGCCATGTTGTAGCGTGAAGGCATCAGCCGCGCTTCGGCGCCGTACTCGGCTTGCAGGCGATGGGCGACGACCTCAAACTGCAGTTGACCGACAGCACCAAGCAGCAGCGCGCCGCCCGCGACTAAAGGTCTGAACACTTGAATCGCGCCCTCTTCGCCTAGCTGTAGTAAACCGGTACGCAGTTGCTTGGTACGCAAGGGATCTTTGGTTTCAACCGCCTGGAACAACTCAGGGGCAAAAAAAGGCAACCCCGTAAAGTGCAAGGCCTCGCCTTCAGTTAAGACATCACCCAGATGCAAAATACCGTGATTGGGGATGCCAATCACATCGCCGGCGTAGGCCTCATCGACGAGCTCGCGGCGCTGCGATAAAAATGACACTACGTTGTTGGGGCGAATCTCTTTGTTGTTGCGCGAGACTTTGAGGCGCATGCCGCGATCGAACTTACCTGAGCTGACGCGCACAAAAGCCACGCGATCGCGATGTGCCGGATCCATGTTGGCTTGTACTTTAAAAACCACGCCGGTGAACTTGGGTTCTTCAGGGTGCACCACGCGTTCGAGCGCTTGGCGCGAGCCCGGCGGTGGCGCTTGATCCACCAAGGCATCGAGCACCTCTTGCACGCCAAAATTGTTAATCGCCGAACCAAAAAAAACGGGCGTTTGCTTGCCGGCTAAAAAAGCTGCCGGATCAAAAACAGGGGCTGCAGCCTGAATGAGTTCGATCTCGCCTTTGGCTTGCTCAAAAGAGCTACCAAAGCGCTTAGCGATTTCTGGGTTATCAAGCCCATCGATAAAGTCGTCACCGGTATCGTTACGACGCTCTTGCCCGGACTTAAACAAACGCATGCGATCGCGCTGAATATCAAACACGCCGCCGAAGGCCTTGCCCATACCGACGGGCCACGAAAACGGCACGGCATCCATGCCGATGTGTTGTTCAATTTCAGATAACAGCTCAAGCGGTTCGCGGACTTCGCGATCCATCTTGTTGATGAACGTAATGATGGGCGTATTGCGGGCACGGCAGACTTGCAACAGGCGAATCGTTTGTGGCTCGACGCCGTTGGCCGCGTCAATCACCATCAGGGCCGCGTCAACCGCGGTCAGGACACGATAGGTATCTTCAGAAAAATCTTGGTGGCCCGGGGTATCGAGCAGGTTGATCACGCAATCGCGGTATTCCATCTGCATGACCGACGAGGCGACCGAAATGCCGCGTTGTTTTTCGATCTCCATCCAGTCTGACGACGCGTGACGCGAAGCCTTGCGCGCTTTGACGCTGCCGGCGATCTGGATCGCACCCGCAAAAAGCAGCAGCTTTTCGGTGAGTGTCGTTTTACCGGCATCAGGGTGCGAAATAATGGCGAACGTTCGGCGTCGCGCGACTTCAGTTTGAATACTCATGGTGGCGGATTTTACAGGCTGGCGCAGCCAGCCTGTATGCGTGCAAATTACTTGTTAAAGAGAGCCGGACGACGTGGTCGGCTGGCTGGATCGCCGCTGGCGCTGCGTGGTGCTGAGCTGCTCGGGGCACCATGACGGGCACCCGTGCCCAAGCCCGTTCCGGTGCGTGTGGCCGAGCCTGGCGAATGCGCAGCGCGTGCCCCAGCGGAACCTTCGCGGCGTGGTGCCGGGCGACCTTCGCCTGGCGCGTCGCGACGCGGTCCGTTGCTAGGGCTCTGCCCAGAACGGGCTGGGCGGGCGCCGGCACCCGTGCCACTTGGGCGTGCTGAGCGTTGCTGCGGGCGACGTTGACCATCGCGCCGGCCTTCGGAACGGGCCTCGTCATCGGCACCATGCGGTGACGGGGGCGAGGCGGTCCAGCCGGTTGGTGCAGGCAACTGAGGAATCGTCTTTTTGATGACGCGCTCGATGGCCTTGAGGTATTTGATTTCGCTTGAGTCGACTAAAGAGACGGCAGAACCCGCTGCACCCGCACGACCCGTGCGACCAATACGATGTACATAATCTTCGGGGATATTAGGTAGTTCAAAGTTCACGACTTGGGGCAGTTGATCAATGTCAAGACCACGCGCGGCGATATCGGTGGCGACCAACACGGCAACCTTGCCCTTTTTAAAGTCATCGAGCGCGCGGGTGCGTGCAGCCTGGCTTTTATTGCCGTGAATCGCGGAGGCCGCCAAGCCGTCTTTGACCAGCTTTTCAGCTAAACGGTTTGCGCCATGCTTGGTGCGCGTAAAGACCAACACCTGATGCCAGCCGCTCTCGCTGATGATATGGCTCAAGATGTCGCGTTTGTGCGCCTGATCGACCATGTAAACCGTTTGTTCAACGCGTTCGGCAGTCGTGTTGCGTGCGGCAACCGACACCTCAGTGGCGTTGGTTAAGACGCTTTTTGATAACTCGCGGATTTCGTCTGAGAAGGTTGCCGAAAACAGCAGATTTTGACGCTGACGAGGCATCAAGGCCAAAATCTTGCGGATGTCGCGGATAAAACCCATATCGAGCATGCGATCGGCTTCGTCGAGCACCAAAATCTCAACACCGGATAAGTCAACGGTGCGTTGTTGGCAGTGATCGAGCAAGCGACCGGGGGTGGCCACCAAAATGTCAAGGGGCTTGCGTAAGGCCGAGATTTGCGGATTGATATTGACGCCGCCAAAAATCACCATTGACGAGATTTTTGTGTGGCAGCCGTAGGTTTTGACTGATTCTTCAACCTGCGCCGTGAGTTCGCGGGTGGGAGTCAAAATCAACACGCGCGGGCGACCGGCTTTGCGCACTTCGAGGGGTTTGGCCAGCAGCATATGCAAAATTGGCAGCGTGAAGCCAGCCGTTTTGCCAGTGCCGGTTTGGGCAGCGGCTAATAAATCGCCGCCAGCAAGCACGCGCGGAATGGCCTGCGCTTGGATAGGTGTTGGCGTGGTGTAGCCGGCATCGGCAATCGCACGCATAAGGGGATCGGCCAACCCGAGGTCGGCAAAAGTCATCGTAGTAGACAAGAGAACAGCTCCATCGTCATGCCGGCCTGCACAGGGTGCGGGCTCCAATCGGGGCAGACGAACAGGGAGTAAAAACGCCTTGGAGGCGAGCGCCCACAGTGTTGGGGCTTAGCGCGGCACGAGGACTGGAACGTTGTGCCGTGCAGCAATTGTACGTCAAATCGACCTTATCGTAGCGCTGCCACGTTAATCATTGGTTCACCACGCTTCCAGTAGCCTAGGTTTTCAATAAATTTTTGCGCCATGCGGTGCAGGATGGCATCTGAAAATCCGGCAGTGTGCGGCGTGGCAATCACGTTACGCATGTCCCACAACGGCGAGTCGACATGTAAGGGCTCTTGCGCAAACACGTCAAGGTAGGCACCCGCTAAGCGCCCGTTTTGTAAGGCGTCGATCATGGCAAGCTCGTCAATCACGGTACCGCGTGAAATATTCACAATGTGTGCGCCAGGCTTCATGAGGGCGAGCGCGTCTTTGCTCATTAAGTTAGTGGTTTGTTTGGTGAGTGGGCAAGCAAGCACTAGCCAGTCGGTTTCTGGCAAAATTTGTTTAAAACCATCAAAACTCACGACGCGAGTGTTCTCGATTAAAGACGCGGCAGACTGACGCACCACAATGATTTTTAAACCGAGTGCAGTCAACCAGGCGCCAAGTTTTTGTCCAATGGGGCCCCAGCCTACGATGGTCGCGGTTTGACCTTCTAGGTCGGGTGGCAAGCCCACCTTCATAAACGGCGCCCAGACATGGGCACGCTGTGCGGCGGCCAGTTGTGGAAAGCGTCGCGCCAGAGACAGCAAGCCCGTCAAAGCGGTCTGAGCCACCAAGCTTGCACTGGCGCCAGAAGACGACGTGATGGTCACCCCGCGCGCCATCAAATCCAGAAATATTTGTCGATCAACGCCCGCAGAGTGGATGTGCACCCACTGTAGTGTTTTGGATTTGAGTAGGGCGTCGTACACATATTGTGTGCTGGCTTCAATTTGATGCTTGGTCGAGCCCGCTGTAATGTCGCGCGAAATAAAACAGAAATCCAAGTCTTGTGTGCCAGCGTGTATGTCTGCGGCACTGACACGCTGATAGCCCGCGGGCCCAAGAATATCGCGCATTTGCGGCGCAAGCTCGAGCGCTGTTTTGTCAGACAGAAGGATGCGTGGAGTGTGATTCAACACGATGTTTGACATGCTCATTTCCTTAACGCGGGATCGCACCTGAATCAATCACGACTTTTTTCCATTTAAGGTGTTCTGCGCGGATGAAGTCTTGAAAATACGCGGCAGTGCCTCCGACGGGGTCAGCACCTTCTTGAACAAAGCGGTGCTCAAGCGGGATCATCGCGAGGTTCACTTCTTTGTTCAGCTTGTCGATAATCGCTTGCGGCGTACCTTTGGGCGCCAGCATGCCAAACCAAGAGCCAGCCGAAAAATCCGGAAACCCGCTTTCAGCAACGGTGGGCACGCCGGGTAACGAGCGCGAGGGCTTTGGGCTACTGACCGCGATGGCGCGTAACTTGCCACCTTTAATTTGCCCGATCACTGACGGGATTGTCGCAAACATAAAGTCGATGCGGCCTGCGATTAAATCATTGAGAGCTTCAGCACCTTTGTAGGGAATATGCTGTGCACTGACTCTGAGGGCCTCCATCAACATAAAGCTCGACAAGTGTGAAGAGGTGCCCGTACCCGTTGAAGAGTAATTCAGTGTGCCAGCCGGTTTCGACTTTGCGTACGCGACAAACTCAGCAAAGTTCTTGACCGGTAAGTTAGGACTGACGACCAATACGTTGGGTACGTCGGCAATGAGTACGACGGGTACCAAGTCAACGAGTGCATCGAAGCGCAGATCTTTGAACAGTGTTGGGTTGATGGCAATCGGCCCGACCGAAGCAATGGTCACGGTGTAGCCATCGGCCGGTGAGCGTACGACCATTTCGGTACCGATATTGCCACTCGCGCCCGGTTTGTTTTCGATCACAAACGGTTGCTTCAATTTTTCGGCAAGGTTTTGACCGACACTACGCGCGATGATGTCGGTGGTGCCGCCCGCCGTGAACGACACAATGATTTTGACGGGTTTGGTGGGGTAGTCTTGGGCGTTTTGGGCGTGAGCAGACAAGACGCACCCGAGTACCGAACTTAAAAACAACGAAGCGATAGATTTAATCACGATAAGAAATGTCCGTACGGTCGAGTTTACGCAATAGAGCGGGCCACTCCATGACGCCATAGGCCCGACGGGTGCCGGGTTGGTAGTTGTTCCAAGTTTCATCCAGCACTTTTTGTGACACTTTTGAAAGCGGGCTATTGCAAGACATTGCGCCTAACTGCGCGTGGCACGATAACTCCAGGCGGTGGAGCCAGTTAAAGGCTTCGCCAACAGTGCGCCCGACAGTCAAGGCACCGTGATTGCGCAAAATCAGCGCCTCGCTCATCCCTAAGTCTCGGCATAGAGACTCTTGCTCGCTCTCATCCAACACGACACCTTCGTAGTTGTGATAAGAAATCTTTAAGAAGCGCATGGCCGTTTGGGTCAGTGGCAACAGGCCGCACTCAAGCGAAGAGATCGCCATCGAGGCCCAGCTGTGGGTATGAATGACGCAGCCCACATCGGCGCGTGCGTGGTGGATTGCGCTGTGGATCACTGAGCCCGCTTTGTTCAGGCCGTACTTGAGCTCACCAAAGTCGGGGCTTGTTAGGATGTTGCCGTGATGGTCAACTTTTAACAGACTCGACGCAGTGATTTCTTCGTACATCACGCCGTAGGCGTTGATTAAAAATGTGCCCTCTTCACCCGGCACGCGGGCTGAAATGTGGTTAGCCGCCATATCGGCCATGCCATAGATTGCGACAAGCCGGTAACAGGCGGCCAGATCAATACGTGCTTGCCACTCGGCATCAGATACCTTGCCCTTCATTGAGGGGAGCTGTAAAACGCCTGGTTTTGACATGATGGTTTGCCTCAGAAAATATTATTTTTAATGGATCAACGGCCTCAACAAACAAGGCGCAAAAAAAGACAATACCAAAAGGCGTCAAAATCTGCGAGTGATTCTCGCAAAGCACGTTATGCTTGAACCTTAAAGATATGTTTGACGCTACCCTTGCCCCAGGCGACGAGGCGTTCAGGAGAGTGATATGAGGCTGTTGGTAGCGCTTGCAGGTTTTTTTTTGGTGGGTTGCCAAGGCAGCTCCGTGTACTACCATCGCGACCCGGTTCGTCAGATCGTGGTCTTAGATAAGCGCGAGATCAGCATCATCGCCTTGGGCGAAAACCGTTGGGAAGCCTATGGCGGTAAAGAGGGTGGGATGAAGCCAGACCTAGATGTGCAAAAAGCACGTCAGGTCGCTGCCATCGAAAAAGTGACGGGTTGTCGCGTGGTCAACGCCCAAGTCGTGCCCGGCCATGAAGTCGATGGCATGCTCTTGCACGCAACGGTTAGCTGCGCCAAATAATTCGCTAACCCAACCCTCCACTCGCCCCAACAATACGACCCATCTGCAGATCGCTGTCGGTTTGGCCTGCTGTACTCGCCAAGCCCTTCGCAACCCCCACCCGGTCAGAGTCAGTACGGTTTTGGCTGATTTTCCATTTTGCTTGTACGCGGATGATGGTGAGCTCGATGGCGACAATCGCTTCAAGCATGGTCGCTAGGTAATCAGCAGGCGCATCGGTCACGCGCCAAGAACTATCGCGACTGAGCTCCATCTTTGTGGTTAAGTCAGTCACCACTTGACGCTTAACAGCGGGGTTGTGCGAGACCGTGAGCCAGCCGTACACGTGGGCCACGGCGTAGTTATAAGTGGGTACCACTTTGTGGTGCTCAAGCTTAGCGGGATACCAGTTAGGCGTGATGTAGGCGCTGGGGCCTTGAAACACCACCAATGACTCAGCCTCGGGGTTGGTAGTTTGCCAAACGGGATTACCTTTAGCCACATGACCAATTAACTTGGTGCCCGGGCTTAAGTCGCCCTCAAGCATAAAGGGGATGTGGTTGGCTTCAAGTGCCTCACCATCGCGCGTAATGAGCGTGCCCAACGGAAAGTGTTTGATCAATTCGCTGACGACAGTCAGGTCATTTTGTTCAAAGTGCTTCGGGTTGTACATGTTTGGCTCGCTGATTAAACAATCAAGTCATTGATCCCGCGAGGGGTTCGCGCTAAAGTCAGTGTACACAGATTGAAATGAGATTAAAGATGAAACCGAATAAATTGCCGCTTGGCCTGTTTGCAGCGACCCGAGCGATTGCGCAGGGCAGCCTGTCACCCACTGATTATTTGCAACAATGCATCGCGCGCGCCGATGAGCGCGAACCGGCGCTGCACGCTTTTGTTGCCCGAACACCCGCACAAGAGATCTTGGCCTCGGCCGATGGCGGCGAGTGGGCCGGAATCCCTGTTGGCATTAAAGACTTAATTGCGACGCGCACGCTCACCACGACCAACGGTTCGCCGATCTATACAGACCAAGTGCTCGACTACGATGCACCAATCGTTGCGCACATTCGTCAACTGGGTGCCGCGGTCTTTGGCAAAACGGTGACGACAGAATTTGCCTGGCGACAGCCTGGCCCAACGGTGAATCCGTTTCATGCTGGCCATACCCCGGGCGGGTCGTCAAGCGGCTCCGCGGCAGCGGTTGGTGCGGGTATCGTGCCTCTGGCGCTCGGGACACAAACCGTTGGCTCGGTCATTCGACCTGCTGCCTTTTGTGGCGTGGTGGGGTTTAAAGCCAGCTTTGGCGCGGTACCGCGCGCAGGCGTGTTTCCGTTAGCCGGGTCGCTTGACCATGTCGGCTTTATTGCCAGATCAGTCAACGACGTTGCGTACGCTTTTAATTTGTTGCGCAATCGAGCCGTGACTGAGCCCGATAGCATCGTGTTGCCGGCAGTGCCAATGAAGACTGACACGGGCATCGAGCCTCAAGCTGCGCCGCGCCTCGCGTGGCTGCGCACACCCTACGATGAGCGCGTCACGGCTGAGCAACAGCAAGCCATGGAACGTGCCGTCAAGCAATTGCGTGCGCAAGGTGCTGTGATTGAAGAGTTTGCGCTGCCCGATGAATACTGGACAGGAATCGACGCGATGTTTTGTCTGCTTGAGTGCGAAGGCGGCGCGATTCATCAAGAGCACGTCAAGCATTTCGCCGAGCGTTCAAGTGTTCATCTCAAAGAGTTGGTTGAAAAAGGTCGCGCACGCTCTGCGCTTGAGTACTTGGGTGCGCGCGCCTTACAGCAGCGCTTGCGTGCCAATGCAGCGGCGCAACTCAAGGGCTTTGATGCGATCTTGACGATCCCGGCCACGGGCGAAGCCCCCGAGGGTTTAGCCTTTACGGGCGACCCCGTGTTTTGCGCGCTCTGGAGCTTCTTGGGGTTGCCCGCGCTAACCGTGCCGATTGCGCGCTCAGCCAAGGGCTTGCCGCTTGGCCTGCAACTGATTGCCCCGTATAAGCAAGATGCGCATTTGCTGCGCACAGGGCGGTGGGTTGAGTTGTCGTTGCCGACGGCTTAGCCGCCGCTCACCGCGTCACCGTAAGGCGACATAATTTCAGTGCAACCCATGTTTAAGTCGCCATCGCGCATCACGCCGGCTGGGCAAGCAAACGCATAGGGGTAGGCAGTGCTGCGTGCTGCTTCCACGGGCATGACTTTGCCTAAGGCGTGCATGACATCAGCTGGCAAGTCTTTGTCGGCAACGATGTGCGGCCCACCACTAACGTCGAGTCGTGGCTGATGAAACGCCTCTTCAAGCGTTAAGCCGTGATCCATCATGAAAGAGGTCAGCTGCATCACGGTACCTAAAATTTTGCGTCCTCCCGAGGCGCCAATCGCAAAGCGTCGCCCTTTGAGATCTTCGCCAATCACGGGCGAATAATTGGCCAGGCAACGCTTGTTGGGCGCCAGCGAGTTGGGCTTGCCGGGTTCGGGGTCAAACCACATGATGCCATTGTTGAGCAGCAGGCCCGTTGAGGGTGACACCACCCGCGAACCAAAAATTGACAGCAAGGTTTGTGTGACCGAGCACATATTGCCATGACGATCGACCACGCTGAAATGTGTTGTGCAGCCCGGTGCTTTGGGTGATTCGTGATCGCCCATATGCTCAAAGCGTAATTTAAACGCGGCATCTAATGCACGCGCAAAGCCAGCGTAGGTCGCCGCGTCAGGTGCGCCAGCGCCTGGCGTGAATTCTTGCGTGAGCAGTTCAAGTGCTTTGCCAAAGGTCGGGCCACCCGTTAGGCCAGGCGTGGCAAACACGCGACCACCCCGATAGTTCAGGGTGAGAGGTTCGACCATCTCGGCGCTGTAGTGCGCAAGGTCTTCAACGCTCAAGCTGCCACCTTTTGCACGAACGTCGCGCGCGAGCGCCTGCGCGATATCGCCCTTGTAAAAGGCCTGCGCGCCACCTTCTGCGATTTGCCTAAGTGTTTGAGCAAAAGTTTTTTGATTTAAGCGTCGCTGATTGACCGAGCTCCAGTCGCCGGCGATGGGCCAATGACCGTCATCTAAAAACATGGCAGCGGTATCAGGGTCTTTTGCCAAGACACGGGCGTTTGCGGCGGTGACCAGCGTTGTATACCAATCCACCAGTAACCCGGCTTCAGCCAGATCAGCCGCCGGGGTCACGAGTTCGCGCCAAGGCATACGGCCAAAGTGCTCATGCGCCAGGCTCATGCCCGAGACAACGCCTGGCACAGCAACCGCGGTGGCACCCATCACGTTACGATCATCGACAACCGAGGGCCAAGGAAACAAATCAGAAGATTTGCCGGCGCCACTTAGGGGGTATTCAGCCGGGTTTAACTCGCGAGGCGAGCGGCAACCAAAATTAATCACCCGCGCCTTGGCCTCGTTGGCGCGCCACAACACCATTGCGCCACCGGCAGCCGGGCCGCTCATCCAGGGTTCAACAACGCCTAAGGCAAAGGACGTTGCAATCGCAGCATCGACCGCATCTCCACCTGCGTCAAGCACGGCAGCACCTACCTCAGCGGCACGGCGATGCTGTGCCGCGACCACGCCCGCTTTGGTGGCGATCACGACTTTACGAGTGGTTTGCGAGTTTGAAAAATTATCGTCCATCTAAGCCTCTGCTATTTTTATAAATGCCAAGAGCGGCGCGATTTTGTGCAACGTCGGGATAGATGCGACGCCGTTCATCCACCAGCTTGCCCATGTTTCTTTGCGTAGCGCACGACATCAGCGTGCGTCGCGAACCACACGCCGGGTAGGCTGCGCATGTAGCGAACTAATTCTTCAAGAATCCAAATGCGCGAGCGGTAGCCAATGACGTGTGGATGCATGGTTAGTTGAAACAGCCCACCCTCTTTGTAAGCGGCATCAAACTCGCGTTTAAAAATATCAAAGACATCTGCGGGCGGTGTGTAGGGACGCAAGCCAGCAAACCGGTTCATCCCAAAATAAACCGCATCGTCGCGAATCCATTCAACCGGCAGCTCAATCACACCGGTGTTTTCACCATCAAGCAGTAACTCATAACAGTCGACATCTGCCATCAGCGACGAGTCATACAGCAAACCCATGTCGCGTGTGAGCGCAAGCGTATTCGGGCTGAAATCCCAGGACGGTGTGCGCATCCCAACAGGGCGCACACCCGTGATTTTTTCTAAGACATCTGAGCTGCGTTGCATCAGATCTTTTTCGGCGGCGTAAGGCAATACTGAATTGCGTTCGTGAATCCAGCCATGGATACCAACCTCGTGGCCCTCGGCGACCACGCGTTGCTGTTCGTCTGGATATAAAAGTGCGGTCACTGCCGGTACATAAAAACTGGCGGGCACGTCGTGTTGTTTCAAGATATTGAGAATGCGTGGCACGCCTTGTCGATTGCCGTATTGGCCTTGCGACAATTTGCCAATTGACTCACCACCTTCGCGTAGTTCGTTGGTTTCGTGATCTGAGTCAAACGACAATGCCACAGCGCAACGCGCACCTTCAGGCCAAAGACGCGGGCGCAGCGTGCGCCCAGCGCGCACATGGTTCACGATGCCTTGCCAATGCGCGTCAGGCCACTGCCAAGGTTCAAGCGAGGGGGTGGTCATTTTTTTGGCTCGTTCACATTGGTGGCTGGGGTCGTGGTCACCTTGACGACTGCAGGCGCGACGTTGCGCGCGATCTCTTGGGCCGCAGCCGCTTCTTTGGCAACGAACAGAGCGAACTCAGCCGAGGGCATGCCAACACCCTCAAGCCCGAGCGTATCAAACTGTGCGATGACGTCAGGCTGAGCGACGGCTTTGACGATTTCAGATTGCAGTCGACTCACAATCGCCGCTGGGGCGTTGACGGGCAACCATAAGCCAAACCAGTTCACAACGTTGAAGTCTTTCAAACCCAACTCTTGCAAGGTGGGCGTGTCTGGCATGCCTTTCCAGCGCTTGGCGCCGGTCACCGCTAAGGCGCGCAGCCGTCCACTTTGCACGTGCTGCAGGGCGATTTGTGTGCCCACAAAAAAGATGTCGATACGGCCTGCGATTAAGTCGTTGGTGGCTTCGGCGACCCCTTTATAGGGCACGGGCAAAATATCAGTGTCGGTCATGGTCTTCATGACTTCAGCCGGGATATGGCTTGCAGTGCCCAGGCCGGCGTGGGCGTAAGAAAGTTTGCCGGGATTTTTCTTGGCGAGTGCGATGAGCTCTTTGAAGGTTTTGGCTGGCGAGTCGACCGGAACGAGCAAGACCTGCCCAAAATTTTGAGCGGCTAAGGTAACGTGGGTGAAGTCTTTGACCGAGTCGTAGGTGACGTTTTCGTTAAAGGGCGGGATGTTCGTGTGCGAAGCTGTTGTGAATAGCCAGGTGTAGCCGTCAGCTGGAAGCTTGGCGACGTAGGCAGTGCCGACTAAGCCCCCGGCACCCAGACGGTTTTCGACGATTACCGCTTGCCCGAGCGACATAGAAAGTTTGGGCGCAAGAATGCGCATCAGCAGATCGGGTGGGCCGCCCGGGGGTGAAGGCACGATCACGCGGATCGGTTTGGTTGGGTAGTTTGACGCCGCAGTGCCCTCGGCAGTTTGTGCCAGCGGCGCGAATGCGGGCGCAAGACAGGCGCTAGCGATAAGGAGTAACCACCCTATGCTGCGCGTGACGCTGAGCGGTGTGGCATTGAATACTTGAAAGCTAGACATAAGATCCTTGCGGTGAATTACCCGATTTGCACGGTGGTGTGCGTCGCTGAAGAGCGAACAATCGCCTCAAGTACTGCGGCATTGCGTACAGCATCGCCGTCAGGGGTGACGAGTGGTTGTTTATTGTTGATGCATGCAGCAAAGTGCTCGAGCTCGGCGCGCTCGGTGCTGGTTGCTGGAAAGCTTGTCATGACAGGCTTTTGCTTGTTGGTCACGTTGCTGCGGTCGATCATGCAGGTGGTCAGATCCCAAGTATGCAAGTGACTGACGTCGCCCACCGCAACCCAGCCATTTGAACCAAAAACTTGCATGCGCCAGGTTTCTGCTGTGGCGATCACGGTGCCCAAATAGCCGGTTGAACCGCCCGCAAAATGCAGCATCATTGAGGTTGTGTCATCTGAACCAAAGTCTTGTGCGAGACGATAGCTTTGTGCAGTGACGCGGTCGATTGGGCCCGCCAGATACATCATGGCATCAATGACGTGTACGCCGCGGCCTGTCATGCCGCCTGCAGGGGATTCGTCAGAGGCATGGCGCCAGTGTCCCTTCGGAAACCGGTAGGCGCTTGGCCCGCAAAAATTGCCTTCGATATGTAGCACTTTACCCAAACGACCATCGTCGATCATACGGCGAATCTCTTGCAGCGCCGGTTGATGGCGCCAGTTGTAGCCCACCCCTAAAACAACGTTGTGCTCGGCGGCGGCCAGGGCCGCGCGGTGTGTGCTGGCGTGATCTAAACCAAGCGGCTTTTCGCAAAAGACATGTTTGCCGGCTTTGGCGGCGGCTACGATTTGCTCGGTGTGCATCGAGTGCGGGGTGGCTAAAACGACCGCCGCAATGGTTGGATCGGCCAACACGGCCTCAAAGCTGTCGAGCAGGCGAATCGTGTGTTTGGCGGCGAAGTCGCTGGCTTTTGCGGGCGTGCGGGTCGCCCCCGCGACAAATTGAATAGACTGACTTAAACCTTGAACGCTTGTGACCAAATTTTGGCCCCAAACACCCATGCCGATGATTGCCGCGTGAATCATATTTCGTTGTATCCCAAGCAGAGTAGGCAGGGGCACGCGCGTATAGCACGCGACATCCCGTCAGGTGGTTGATTATGAGAGAAACAATGATAGATGACAACAGGGGTCAAATGTGTTTTGATCCTTGAAAGGTCGGCTTTGCCTGAAAAGCTAGGCAAGCGGCTTTCAATCAATAGAAAGGACCTCGTATGACACATTTCAGTGTTCTCGCCACATTTCGCGCCGTACTGGCCGCACTTTTACTCTTTTCGGCGTCGTTTGCACACGCACAGACTTGGCCCACGAGGCCACTTCGCTTGGTAATCCCCTTTGCGCCCGGCGGCGGCACAGATATTCTGGCCCGCGTGATTGCTCCAAAGCTCTCTGAGGCACTGGGCCAGCAGGTGGTCGTTGAAAACAAACCGGGCGCTTCGAGCATCATCGGGTCTCAAATCGTCGTGCAAGCCGCCCCCGACGGGTACACCTTGATGATGGTCGATTCATCGATTTACGTGAATCCTGGGTTGCGTACCGAGCTGCCTTACAACACGATGAAAGATTTGACGCCTATCGTGCATATGGCCGTGGCACCGGTGATTTTGGTGGTGCACCCTTCGGTGCCCGCACAGACGCTCGCTGAGTTGATTGCCTTAGGCAAAGCCAAGCCAGAAAGCTTGTTGTATGGCTCGGGCGGCAACGGCTCTTCGCCACATATGGCGGGTGAGCTATTCAATATCGCTTCGGGCGTGTCGATCACCCATGTGCCCTACAAGGGGACGGGTGAGGCGTTGTCGGCGGTGTTGGCGGGCCAAGTGCCGCTGACGTATTCGGGGATTAGCTCAGTACGGCAAGCCGTTGAAACAGGGCGCTTGCGCGCACTCGCACTCACTGGCACCAAGCGTAATGCCGCCTTGCCCAACGTGCCGACGTTTGCCGAGAGTGGCCTACCCAGCGTTGATTGCAGTAGCCACTGGGGTCTGCTGGGGCCCGCCGGGATGGCGCCAGAGGTGGTTGCAAAGCTGAATGCCGCCGTCAATCAAGTGTTGGCCGACGCGGCGATCAAAGAGCGCATTGCGGCACTTGGGTATGACGTGGCGGGTGGCCCGCCGGCGGCGTATACCAAGTTGCTCACCACTGAAATCGAGAAATGGCGTCAGGTGATTAAAACCGCGGGGATCAAGGCGAACTAAACGCAAAAATCAATCAAGTAAAAAATTAAAAAATAGGATCTGTTATGCAACACTACCTGAATCGCGACGGCCTGAAACTCGCCTACTACGTTGATGACTTCACCAAGCCGTGGGTCAGGCCACAAACGGTGTTTCTATTGCACGCTGCAATGGGCAATTCGCAACGCTGGTTTAGCTGGGTGCCAGAGCTTGCGAAGCATTATCGTGTGATCCGTATGGATTTACGCGGGCATGGGCAGTCAACGATTCCGCATTCGGAGCAGGCCTTTTCACTACAGCACTTGGTCGATGATGCCGCGGCGCTGTTGGATCACCTTGGTTGCGAACAGGCGCACGTCGTGGGTAACTCGGCTGGTGGTTACGTGGCGCAACAGCTGGCGTTGCAGTACACCGCGCGAGTCAAAACACTTGCGTGTTACGGCGCGACACCTGGTTTGAAAAATAGCCATGCCCCCACCTGGATCCCGAAGATTCAGCAGGTCGGCTTAAAAAAGTTTTTATCCGATACGATTCATGAGCGCTTTGATGAAACCGCTGATCCGGCGTTAGTGGCTTGGTTTATCGAGCAAGCGGGTTCAAATGACCCAGCCTTTATTGGGCGGTTCGTGCTGCACATGTGCACCCACGATTTCATGGAAGAGCTCGTGGGCATCAAGTGCCCTACCTTGATTGTGGCGGCAGGCAAAGAGTCTATCGGACATGCCGACGCCTATGAGCAAATGCATCAGCGTATTAAAGGCTCTGAGATCGCTTATGTGGATACCGCTGGGCACAACATCTGCGACGGTTACGCTGAGCACTGTGCCCAGCTACTCATGTCATTTTTAAGTCGTCACGTTTAAGGCCTAATGGCCCTAGTCCTCTGTACACACCTAGTTGTTCGTGCGATTTATCCTCCCTCTGAACGGGGAGGATTTCTACGCCTCACATCAAAGCACTTTAGCTGACCAACTGAGTACTGCCCCAGTAAACTGAGCCAAGCGCGTCACTGGGAAAAAATGCCCGCCATCTTCAAGCAGATGTAAAGTTGAACCGGGCATCAGCGCGGCCATTTCTTCTTGTAAAAAGGCGGGCACGATTAAATCGTCGCGTGCGCCAATATTCAAGACAGGCACCTTGACGCGCGCCACGTCGGCGCTTCGGTCAAATGCCATGATGGCATCGATGCGTTCAGCCACAATATTTTGCGCGGCTGGGGTCAGTGGCGCCGCGGCACGCGAGGCATCCAAGGCGCCCCAGTTGGCGTTGAGCCAGCTTGGTTCATGAGAATAAAACGTGGCCGAAACGGCATACGCCATCGGGTCGCTTCGCAACAGGCCTTTGCGCAACTTAAACAGCTCTTGCATGTAGCGATTGGGTTTGGTCCACGTGCCCGTTAAGACACAGGCCTTAGCATGTTGTGGTGAGCGTAAGGCAATGGCTTGCGTAATGCACCCGCCCGTTGAGTGCCCCAAAATGATGGCTGACTGAATCCCAAGATGATCAAGCACTGCAATGCAATCATCGGCTAACTGGTCGATGGTGACCGGTGCCGTACCGCGCGTGCTTGCACCGATGCCACGCTGATCTAGCCGAATCACCTGGTGCTTAGCGGTCAGCGCAGGCAGACAGGGGTTCCAGAACGCCGCGGCACCCCCAAGCCCACTAATCAGCAATAGCGGGGTACCGGCGCCTTGCTCAAAGACTTGTAAGCAAGCGCCGTCAGGCAGGGTGATTTTGTGGGACTGGTTAGTTTGCGACATAGGGCCTCGCCTGAGTTGTACCGATTGGCTAAAGACCCTAGTGTGCCTATTTTTTCTTGAAAAAGAAATTCAGAATTTTTGCGGTGATGCTTTTTGACTCTTCTGCGACACGGGTCACTTGGCCTTTGAGTGTGCAAGCACTTGATGCTTGTGCTCGCCCATGCGTTTTCGCGAGAGGTCTTGCACGAATTGGCTATCGGTTACGCTTATGCATGCTGCGCCCGGTTTGGTGACGCGCGGCGTTGAGTTCGAACAGCAGAGGACAATCATGATCAAACATCAACTGTGCGCGCAACGTTTTTTTGAAGATTTTGCAGTCGGTGAACGCTTTAACTTGCCCTCACGCACGATGACCGAGGCGTTATTTGCGGCCTTCTCGTTGGCAAGTGGTGACAATCATCCGGTGCATTACGACCTTGAATACTGTCGGGCGCACGGCATGCCGCATATGTTGGCGCACGGCTTTCAGGTAGTGATTCAAACGGCTGCGGGCGCAGGCTTGTTTCCGCATATGGTCGAAGAGTCGTTGAAGGCCTTTATCGAACAAAGCAGCAAATTTTTACAACCTGTTTTTGTCGGTGATACCTTGTACTCAAGCCTGACCGTAGCTGAGTTGGTGCCAAACCGTACGACGGGTGTATTGACCATGCGCTCTGAAATCCGCAATCAGAAGGATGTGATTGTCATGCAAGGCATGCAAAAGTATCTCTTGCGCAAACGCAGCCATGAGTGATGATAATCAGATCGTGATTCCGCCTTCGTTCATTGCGTTGTTTGTTGAACCGGGGCGCACCAAGCCCAGTGCAACAAAAGAGGTGATCTACGAGCGCTATGATTTTTGTGAAGACATGGCCAGTATGTTGACTGAGCAGGCCAACGCCAAGCTCTGGGAGCTTGGTATCACCGAGGCTGACGTGCTTGAACGGATCTACCAGGGGCTCACGATTGCGGATGTTGGGGTAAGCGTGCGCGAGGCAGGGTGGGTCGTGACGCGCTTGGCCGAGTTGCTGGGTTGGCAGACGGACTGGGCAGCTGGTTCAGCTTAAGCAAGTTCCGGTGACTTTTGGCGATTTGCTGCGACTTTTTTCGACTTGCCGCGAAGTGTGATGACGTAGCGTGACGTGCTGCGACGTGCGACGGCTCCGGCCGAGGCTCACCGTATTCTTAAGCCGCCCCCGGGGCTGCGGGGTGTCGTGTAGAGGCTCGGTGCTAGGTACGGGCTTTGACCGCCCGCCGAACTCTCAGGGCCGCCTGGTGGCGGGGTGGGGGCTGCGCCGCGTGTTGGGCTTAAGCCTGCGGCAGGGTTTGCTTTGTCGGGAGACAAACCTTGATGAAGCGTTGGCTCAGAGGGTTCTGTGGCGGTAGCTGTTTTAGCGGGGCTGCGTGAGGCGGGTTCGGCGGCCGACTCAGGCTTGGCAGCGGCTGGTTCAGGTGGCTTTGTTGCCTCTGAGGGCGGGGCAGGCATTAAATCCAAAATTGAGTTTGATGTTGAATAGGGTACGCCGGGCACCGCGCCACCAGGGCTGAACCTGAGCCCGCTTTGCGCCTGCGTATCTCTGGGCGATAAGGCCGCTGTTGCGACGAGCATGAGTGCCGCTGAAAGGGTGATGCGAAACATCTGTGCCACGACCGACTCCACTTTAACCGAACGCAAATTCTACTCTTGTGCAGAGTACTGTCACTCTGATTGTTTTGGTGCTCCAAAGCGTTCTGGATGCTTTATCATCTTTCCAATCACTAAAAAACAACGGAGAGCGACAACATGGCACTGATTAATTACATCACGCAAATTCAATTCGACTTTGGCGTGGTGGCGCTGTTGCAGTCAGAGTGCGATCGAGTCGGTATCAAGCGCCCGATGATTGTGACCGACGCCGGCGTGCGTGCGGTTGGCATCATCGATAAGGTGCTGGCGCAGTTAAAAAATGCGGATACCGTTGGCGTGTATGATCAGACACCCCCTAATCCCACTGAGGCCGCCACGCGCGATGCCTTAAAGATTTATCGCGAGGGTAAATTTGATGGTTTGATTGCAGTTGGGGGCGGTTCGGCAATGGATTTAGCCAAAGCCGTTGCGGTGATGGCAACGCACGTAGGCGACTTGAAGCATTTTGCTGCAATCGAGGGCGGGGTGGCGCGTATTACAGCCGCAACGGCGCCTGTCATTGCGATCCCAACGACTTCGGGCACGGGCAGCGAAGTGGGCCGTGGCGCGATGCTGATACTGGATGATGGCCGTAAGGTGGGTATTTTGTCGCCCTATGTTGTGCCACGATCAGCGATTTGTGACCCAGAATTGACCCTTGATTTACCCCCCCTGCTCACTGCCGCGACCGGAATGGACGCGATCACGCATTGCTGTGAGTCGTTCATGTCTTCGGCTTTGAATTTTCCGGCGGAAGGGATCGCCTTAGACGGCTTGTGGCGCGGCTGGGCACACATCGAACGTGCCACCAAACAACCGCACGACCGCGAAGCGCGCTTTCATATGATGAGTGCTTCAACCCAGGGTGCAATGTCATTTCAAAAAGGTCTTGGCGCTGTTCATAGCCTGAGCCATTCGCTAGGCGGGATCAACCCACGCTTGCACCACGGCACGTTGAACGCAATGTTTTTGCCCGCCGTGATTACATTTAATCAAAGCGAAGCGTCCATGCAAAAGGGCAAAAAGCTTGATCGCTTGGCGCAGGCAATGGGCTTAGGTCAGGGCGCAGAGGTTGCCCCTGCGATCAAGGCTATGAACCAACGCCTTGGCCTGCCCTCGGGCCTGGCCGCCATGGGGGTGACAGAAGACATGTTTGGCAAAATCATTGAAGGCGCGATGGCTGACCATTGCCATAAGACGAATCCACGTATTGCTACGGCAGAGGACTACGCCTCGCTGTTGCGGCAATCGATGTAAAAACTAGCTTTCTTTAGCGTAGCGCGCCAAGCCTTCAAGGATTTCTTGGTGCGCGTCGTCGATGCCGCCCCAGCCTTCGACCTTGACCCATTTGCCCTGTTCGAGGTCTTTGTAGTGCTCAAAAAAGTGCTGAATGGCATTCAGACGCATGGGGTTGATATCAGAGGCTTGTTTCCAGTGGCTGTAAATCGGCAGGATTTTGTCCTCAGGAACCGCCAATAATTTAGCGTCATCACCCGCCTCATCTTTCATTTTAAGTACGCCTAAAGCGCGACAACGTACCACTACGCCTGGGATAACCGGAAAGGGAGTAATCACTAATACGTCGACCGGATCGCCATCACCGGCGATGGTTCTGGGGATGTAACCGTAGTTACACGGGTAGTGCATGGAGGTCCCCATAAAGCGGTCGACAAAGATCGCGCCCGATTCTTTATCGACTTCGTACTTGATTGGATCGGCGTTCATCGAGATCTCGATGATCACATTAAACGATTCGGGAAGCTTTTTTCCGGGGCTGACTTTGTCAAGACTCATGAGTATTTTTGCTACAGGCTGATTAGTGAATACCCTAATGTTAACAAAGAAACAAAGCACCCCTCTGACCTAAGTTTTGCGACATACTAGCGGGGCTAGTTCTTCCTGTGTCACAGTCGGTCAGCCGCCGCATATAAAAACGATTTAAGACATCACATTTTAGGAGTTTTCGAGCATGAGCAACATTCAGTTGGGCCTCTATTTCGCCCTGGGCTGCGGAGTTCTCGCAGTCGTTTACGGCTTTGTAGTGAGGTCCTGGATTCTTAATCAGAGTACCGGCAACGCCAAAATGATGGAAATTGCAGAGGCGATTCAGCAAGGCGCAAGCGCTTACCTGTCGCGTCAATACAAAACCATTAGCGTGGTGGGAGTCGTTCTTGCGATTTTGATTGCGGTGTTTCTCGACTACAC
>CAMBZR010000011.1 GCA_945872285.1 Bordetella parapertussis
CAGCCCCTGAACCCAGTACGCATTGACTCGGCCGCAAGACTCGAGCTCAAACGGCAAGGCTTTGATTCTCAGAGCGTTGCGCCCGCTGGGTGCGAAGTCTTAATTCAGCGCAACGGCAATGTTGCCTTTGACTGCACCGATGACGTGCACCCTGAAGTCGCCGCACTGGCCGCGCTCGCCGCCAAAGCCGTAGGGCTCGATGTCGCCGGCATCGATTTGGTCACTGAAGACATCTCCAAGCCGCTCTCAGCGACAGGCGGTGCGATTGTTGAAGTCAATGCGGGCCCTGGACTTTTGATGCATCTAAAACCGGCTGAAGGTCAGCCGCGCGAAGTGGGCAAAGCCATCATCGACTACATGTTTCCGCCAGAGAACTATCAGATATTTCCGTTGATTGGCGTGACGGGCGCCTCCGGCACCACGCTGATCACACGTTTACTGTTTCATTTTTTGAAGCAAAGCGGCCTTCACGTTGGCTTATCTAACAGTGAAGGTGTGCGTGTCAACGACCGCACTTTGCCCGTCAACGTGTCTTCGTCTTGGTCAAATACGCAGCGTTTGCTTTTAAACTGCCAACTTGAGGCGGCCGTTGTTGAAAACGACGGCATGCAACTACTGACCCAAGGTCTGGACTACAACAGATGCCTCGTGGGCATTGTCACCGACATCACCTTTAACGAAGCTTTCAAAGGTCCCACCGTTGAACATCACAATTTTAAGACTGCGCAAGACTTGATTAAGGTCTACCGCACTCAGATTGACGTGGTCTACCCAACCGGCACAGGGGTACTGAACGCCGACGACCCTATCGTTGCGGCGTTCGCCGAATATTGTGATGGTTCGCTGACATACTTCAGCCAAAGCCCTGACTCGACGCTGATCCAGGCACATCTCGCTGGCGGGCACCGTGCAGTATTGCTGGTTGCAGAGCAAATTATTCTGGCAGAGGGCTCGGTTCGCACCCCACTTTGTCAGGTCTCGACACTGCCCCTGCTCAGCGCCAACCCAGCGTCTTTTCAAGAAAACATCGTGCCGGTTTTGGCTGCAGTCGCGGCGGCCTGGGCGTTAAATCTGCCTTTAGATTTGCTGCACAACGGTCTACAAACTTACTGAGGCACAGAACAAAAACCCACACGCGCGCGTGAATTTGAAGTCAGCGCTGTGATAAATCAGTAAACTAGCCCATTACGGTGCAAAAAGTGATGCGCCCACTGTGACCCGCCCCGCCAGTGTTTTGCTCAATACGTTTCGCTAAATTCGGTTACTCCTTTCCTCTTTTTATGTAAGGCTGTCTAGCATGACTGCACGCACTCAAATTCATCGTCTTCAAGTCGCAACCTCTTTATTCCGTTTTATTGAAGACATTGTGCTTCCGGGTTCGGGCGTCGACAGCCTCACCTTCTGGAAAGGCTTTGATGCGTTGGTGCATGACCTGTCGCCCAAAAACCTTGCTTTACTTGCAGAACGCGACCGTATCCAGACCGCCATGGATACTTGGCACAGCGCTCACCCAGGCGCAATCCAGGATATGACAGCCTATCGCACACACCTGAGCGCGATTGGTTACCTGGCACCCGCACCGGGCGCGGTCACCATTACCACCACCAATGTCGACGCAGAACTTGCCTTGCAAGCGGGGCCGCAGCTGGTGGTGCCCGTACTCAATGCACGCTACGCCTTAAACGCCGCCAATGCACGCTGGGGCTCTTTGTACGATGCGCTTTACGGCACCGATGTCCTACCCGAAACCGAGGGTGCCTCTAAAGCCGCCGCTAACGGTACGGGCTACAACCCAGTGCGTGGCGCGCGCGTCATTGCGTTTGGTCGCCAATTTTTAGATCAGTCCGCCCCCCTGGCCACGGGCTCGCATGCCCAAGCCCAGCGTTATAGGGTGCAAGCGGGTGAACTGAGCGTCACCTTACAAAACGGTAGCACCACCGGCCTGGCTCAGCCCAAACAATTTGTCGGCTACCAAGGCAGCGAGGCTGAACCCTCGGCGATTTTGCTGGTGAATCATGGTTTGCATATCGACCTGCAGCTCGACAGTACTAAAGGCATTGGTAAAGATGATCTTGCCGGCGTGAACGATATCGTGATCGAATCGGCACTTTCAACGATTCTCGACCTTGAAGACTCGGTGGCAGTGGTCGATGCAGACGACAAAGTTTTAGCCTACACCAACTGGCTGGGTATCCTCAAAGGCACGTTGGTTGAAAGCGTAACGAAAAACGGCAAAACCTTTAATCGCACACTCAACGCTGACCGTAAATATCAAGCAGGTGTGGGCGCGATGCAGGCCAAGAATGGCGTGGTGACTTTGCACGGTCGCTCGCTTTTGTTTTTGCGCAACGTCGGCCATCTGATGACCAACCCTGCGATTCTGGATGGTCAAGGTAACGAAATTTTTGAAGGTATTCTTGATGCGGTCGTCACCGTCACGATCGCGCTGCACGATCTCAAGCGCACAACAGAACACTTGTACGGCAACTCTCGCACAGGTTCGGTTTATATCGTTAAGCCAAAAATGCACGGCCCCGCCGAAGTGGCTTTTGCCAGCGAACTGTTTGGTCGCGTTGAAGCCGTTTTGGGTTTACCCGTCAACACCGTCAAGCTTGGCATTATGGACGAAGAGCGCCGCACCAGCGCCAATTTAAAAGCCTGCATCAACGAAGCGCGTGCGCGAGTCGCGTTTATCAATACCGGTTTTCTAGATCGCACCGGTGACGAAATGCACACCGCCATGCAGGCAGGCCCCATGATGCGCAAGGGCGACATGAAGTCAAGCGCCTGGTTGTCTGCCTACGAACGCAGCAATGTTTTAACCGGCTTGTCTTGCGGCTTACGAGGTCGCGCGCAAATTGGCAAAGGCATGTGGGCAATGCCCGACCTGATGGCCGCCATGCTCGAACAAAAAATTGGTCACCCAAAGGCCGGTGCAAATACTGCCTGGGTGCCCTCGCCCACTGCGGCGACCTTACACGCTTTGCACTATCATCAGGTCAATGTAGCAACCATTCAGCAAGACCTTGAAAAAAAAGCCAGCGATGCGGAAATCGATCGTTTGCTAAACGAGATTTTGCAAGTGCCCGTCGCTACAGAACCCAACTGGTCTGCCGCCGACATCGCCCAAGAACTTGATAACAACGCCCAAGGGATTTTGGGCTATGTGGTGCGCTGGGTGGATCAAGGCGTTGGTTGTTCAAAGGTGCCTGACATCCACAACATTGGTCTGATGGAAGATCGCGCCACCTTGCGTATTTCAAGTCAGCACATTGCCAACTGGCTCTTGCACGGCATCGCCACCGAAGCGCAAGTCAACGAGACCTTGCAGCGCATGGCCAAAGTCGTTGATAATCAAAACAGCAATGATCCGCTCTATACGCCAATGGCGCCAGATTTTGAGGCATCGTCGGCCTATCGGGCAGCACGTGACTTAGTTTTTAAAGGGCTGGTACAACCGAGTGGCTATACCGAGCCTCTTTTGCACGCCTGGCGCCTGAAGGTTAAAGCGCACGCATAATCTTTTAGGAACCAACATGAACGCACCCGTCCCAATGCTTGATACCGCAGAAATGCTTTCAACGGTCAGTCGCGCCTGGGACGACGATCTCGTCAAACAGTTAAGCGAATACATCGAGATTCCGGCAAAGTCACCCGCCTTTGACGCCAACTGGGCAAAAGCGGGTTACCTTGAAACTGTGCTTCAGCGGGCTACCAGTTGGGTTGAGCAGCAAAAAGTCCCCGGTCTGAAAGCTGAAATCATTCGACTGCCAGGCCGCACACCCCTGATGTTTTTTGAGGTCGCCGCAACGCGCCCCCAAACACCAACAAGCCAGACCGTCTTAATGTATGGCCATCTGGACAAACAACCTGAGTTTGATGGCTGGCGGGCGGGCTTAGGCCCCTGGACCCCAAAATATCTCGACGGCAAGCTGTTCGGCCGCGGCAGCGCCGATGATGGCTACGCCACCTACGCAGCAATCACCGCGATTCAAGCGCTCAAAGCGCAGCACGTCGAACACCCCCGTATAGTCGGCATCATCGAAACCTGCGAAGAAAGTGGGTCACCCGATTTATTGCCCTATATCGACCTCATCAAACCACGACTCGGTGACGTGGGCCTGGTGATTTGCCTGGACAGCGGCGCGGGTAATTATGACCAACTGTGGCTGACGACCAGTCTGCGCGGCATGGCAGCGGGCGTACTGAGAGTTGAAATCCTGACTGAAGGTATTCATTCCGGAGACGCGTCAGGTTTGGTGCCCTCAAGTTTCAGAATCATGCGCCATGTGCTTGACCGCCTTGAAGACAGTGAAACCGGTCGTTTATTGCCCAAAAGCTTTCACTGCGAGATTCCTGGTGAACGCCGCGAGCAAGCGCGTGCCACAGCCGCTATTTTGGGCGATGAGATTTATAAGCGGTTTCCATGGGCGCACCACGATTGCGGTGGCTCGACCTTGGTGGCGATTCCAACGACCCTGGATCCAGTCGAAGCGCTGATGCGACGTACTTGGATGCCGACCTTAAGCGTGACGGGGGCAGAAGGATTTCCGGCCCTGCAAGACGCAGGTAATGTTTTGCGCCCTTACACCGCGTTCAAACTGAGTCTGCGCCTACCACCCTTGATCGATGCGGCCACCGCGGTCGCCGAACTCAAGACACTGTTAGAAGACAACGCGCCTTATCAAGCCAAAGTCACGTTCGAGTCGCAAGGTGCCTCGACGGGCTGGAACGCCCCGACCATCGCCCCCTGGTTTGAACAGGCGCTCAATCAAGCCAGCCTTGCGCATTTTCAGGCGCCTGTCGGCTATATCGGTCAGGGCGGGACGATTCCCTTAATGAACCTGCTCAGCCAGGGATTCCCCACCGCACAGATGATGGTGTGTGGCGTCTTAGGCCCTAAATCCAACGCACATGGCCCGAACGAATTTTTACACGTGCCTTTTGCAAAAAAGCTGACCGCGGCAGTGGGTCAGATCATCACGCAATTACCCTAACAAGCAAACTTATCCAACAGACGGCGGTGGCGCGCTGCATAACCAAAAACAGAATAACTCAAAATAAAAAGAGACCACATCATGACAAAACCAACATCTTTGATTATTCGTAATGGCCTGATCGCCGATGGCACTGGCAACAAACCCTATGTCGGCGATCTTAAAATTGTCGATGGCATTATTGAACAGGTTGGCGCCGTCACCGGTACGGCAACTGAAGAAATCGATGCAAAGGGCCTGCTGGTCACGCCAGGCTTTGTCGATATCCATACCCACTACGACGGCCAGGTGACCTGGAGTAATCAAATCGCCTCGTCCTCACAACTTGGGGTGACCACCGTTGTGATGGGTAACTGTGGCATCGGCTTTGCACCCTGCAATCCAGAGCATCGCCAAGTCATGATGAAGCTCATGGAAGGCGTGGAAGATATCCCAGGCGTCGTGCTCGATGAGGGCCTGCCCTGGAACTGGCGCACGTTCCCCGAGTATCTTGACGCCCTTGAGGCTCGCCAATACGACGCAGATATTGCGACTCAAATCGGTCACGCTCCCTTGCGCATTCATGTGATGGGCGCACGCGGTGCTGCGCGTGAAGTCGCAACCGAGGCAGACAGTGCCGAAATGGCACGCTTAGCCGTCGAAGCGGTTCAAGCCGGCGCGCTAGGCTTTACGACCTCGCGCACGATCCTTCACAAGAGCAGTGATGGCAATCACACCCCAACTTTAGGCGCAGCCGAAAGCGAACTGACGACGATTGCCAAAGGCCTGGGCACTTTAGGTCAGGGCGTGCTGCAACTGGTTTCAGATTTCGATGATACTGACAATGAGTTCGCGATGCTTCGACGCATCGTCGAGGCCTCTGGGCGCCCGCTCTCTTTAACGCTGTTGCAACATGAACACTTGCCCCTGCGCTGGCGCCGTGTGATGCAGCACATGCACGAGGCGACCGATGCAGGTCTAAAAATGAAAGCACAAGTCGGTGCGCGACCCGTGGCTTTATTGCTGAGCTTTTCATTGTCGATTTGTCCGTTTTCGCAACTGCCTTCCTACGAGGCGCTGGCCAAGCTCCCCTTGGCCGAACGGCTCGAACGTTTAAAAGACCCGGCACTACGCGCCAAAATATTGGCCGAAGAACACACTGAAGCACTTTACAAGCGTCGCGTCGCGAACTTTGAAAACTTGTATCCGTTGGGCGATCCACCCGAATACGAACCCAAGCCTGAAGACAGCATCGCAGGTCTGGCTCAACGCGCCGGAGTCAATCCCACAGAGTATGCCTACGACTACCTGTTACAAAATCAAGGCACGGCGATTTTATATCGGCCGCTATATAACTACGCTGAGCAAAATCTTGACGTCTTGCGCGAGATGTTGCTTGATCGCGATACCGTACCCGGCTTAAGCGATGGTGGCGCGCATTATGGCTTCATTTGCGATGCAAGCTTCCCCACGTATTTGCTGACACACTGGGCGCGCGACCGCTCGCGCGGTGAAAAAATCCCCCTTGAAACACTCGTTAAATGGCAAACGCACGACACCGCGGCCACGGTAGGTTTGCTTGATCGTGGGTTACTGCGCCCAGGCTACAAAGGTGATGTTAACGTCATCGACTTTGAAAATCTTAAGCTCAGAGCACCAAAAATCGTCCATGACTTACCTGCGGGTGGACGGCGGTTAGGTCAAATTGCAGAAGGCTATCGCGCCACGATCGTCGCAGGTGTTGTCACGTATCGCGATGGCGTATCCACTGGCAAATTACCAGGCAAACTCGTGCGCGGCGCGCAAGTCGCGCAGACCGCTGCGGTTGCAGCCGAAGCCTTAGCGTAAATTTTTTGACCATACCAACATTGACCTCGCCAAAAATATCCTCTGGAGATACGCATGGCCATTTATGAATTACGCACCTATACCGTTATCGTTGGCAAAATGGGCGACGTTGTTGCCCTGTACAAAGCAGAGGGCTGGCCCGCGCTTTCTAAACACCCGGCAAAGCTTTGCGGCTATTTCACGGGCGATATCGGCGCCCTGAACCAGTTAGTTCATCTCTGGAAATTCGATGACGAGGCAGATCGTCGCAAGTTCTGGGATGGGGTGTTCGGCGACCAGGCTTTCATGGCCTTTGCTAAGCAACTGCGCCCCTTGTTGCAAGTGCAAGAAAATAAACTGCTTTTAGCCGCCCCTTGGGGACCGCAGGTATAAGCATGCACTCAGAGATCGTCTTTCAAAATCACAATCAACACACTGCAGTGAGCGATCTCTATCAAAGCCTTGGATTTAGAGCTTCCCCACCAGCGGGCAGCCCAGTGAGATTGGTGCTTGTGACCCACAACTATCAGATCTGAATGATTTTGTTTTGCATAGTTCGCGATTTCAACTGCTGGGTCGCCTTTTAAACAGACACCTTTGACCTGATAACCCGCAGACTTTAACGACATAACGCCTGCGTTTAAAACCTCAAGCTGCGCTTGCTCATCTTGATCTATTTTGTCTTGAGTGACAAAGCCGCCGTCTATGCCCAACGACGCGTAGTAATTAGGCGTGACCGTTAATAAGGTTATTTGTGCCGAGCCCCAGTTGGCAAGCTCTTGACACTCAATCAGTGCTATTTGATCCATTACAGAACCGTCGTAGGCAAGCAAAATATTTTTATACATTTTGACCTCTACTGATCAGGCGTTTAGGGTTTGAGCTGTCATCGCGCACAGAGTAAACGTATTTACTCAAATTTTTGACACGGACAAACCCTAGGGGAGGTCAAACCCTAGGGCAGGTCAACCCTAACTGAACGTTGCTGACACAGCGCCAAAGATACCAAAATCGGCCGTTACTTCGTCACCGACCTTGACTGGCACGGGTACCAAACAGGTGCCAGTCATCACGACATCACCCGCTTGAAGATAATTGTCGTACTCAAGCAGTTCGTTTGCGAGCCACGTTAAAGCCAGGCGAGGATCGCCCAACACATTGGCGCCCTGCCCAAGCGCCGCAGTTTTTCCGTTACTTAGCATTGTGACCTGATGGTCTTTTAAGTCGACACTGCGCCAATTTGTTATGACTTCTTTTCCTAAAACAAAAAAGCACGCGCAAGCAAATTCCGAAATCAATTGACCCTCGCCTGCTGTTGCAAAATCTTCAAAGCGTGATGCGGGCACTTCGATCGCCACGTGTAAGGCCTCAACGCTCTGCATAACGTCTGCCACGCTTAATCGTGCGTGCCCGACACGTTTGATATCTCGCCCAATCCGAAACGCAAACTCTGCCTCTGCGACAGCCATAAAATTACCTGTTAACGACACCGTAGCGCCATCTGGCAGGCACCGTGATTGCAAGAGCCTGCCCGCAAGCGGCCCACTCACGCCAATATGCTTTTGACCTGCGGCACTCGTGGCGGCGATTTTCCAGCCAAGGCCTGCTTCGCCTGTCGCTTTAAGCAAGGCCGCCTGAATAGCATATCCCTCGGCGCGCGAGCTTGGACGGCAAGCCGGATCAAGCGCGACAATTCGCCCGTGGTCACGAAAGACAGGCAATAAAGTTGCAACAGCTTGGTTAATCTGTGGTGTTTGCATGGAAAGACCTCACTTTGCTAGGCATAATATGCATTAAAGTACTCTAAAAAGAACAAACGAGACATGACAGAACCTTATCAACTGATGCTCGGCCAAATGGCCAAGGCGTTGCGTACCAAAACCTTGACCTCTGAGGCGCTGGTCACGAGCTGCCTCGAACGCATCGCCGCGGTCGATCCTGAGGTGTTGGCTTGGGCCCGCTTAGATGGCAACGCGGCACTGAGCCGTGCCCGACAACTCGATCAAGAGCCACCTCGCAGCCTGCTGCATGGCATTCCGATTGGCGTCAAAGATATTATTGACACTGACGACTTTATCACCAGCTACAACTCTCCGATCTATCAAACGCATCGACCAAGCACCAACGCCAATATCGTCACGAGAGCACTCGATGCTGGCGCCATTGTTCTCGGAAAAACAACAACGCAAGAGTTTGCCACTCGCGGCAACATCAGCCCCACGCGCAATCCTCACTCAGCCCTGCACAGCCCCGGTGGGTCATCGAGTGGCTCTGCCGCTGCTGTCGGTGCCAGCATGGTGCCTCTGGCGCTGAGCTCGCAAACCGCCGGATCGATTGTGCGACCTGCCTCGTATTGTGGGGTCGTTGGCTTCAAGGCAAGCTATGACTTAATTGATATTTCAGGCGTCAAAAGAATGTCGCCAACGCTTGATACGCTGGGTTGGCATACCCGCAGCGTTCAAGACGCCGCCATTGCCTTGAGTCTTTTATCCAACTGGCAAGATTTACAAGAGTTCGAACGAGGCTTAACAACTGAGTTGATCGTTGGCATCTGTGAAGACCCCTTTTGGCCGCTGGCAGAGACCGCCACCCGCGAGGCGCTGTCTTTAGCTCGCGAGCGACTTGAGCGGGCCGGCGTTCGCATCATCCAGATTAGCTTGCCCTCTGGTTTTGAAAAACTAGGGGCTGCACTTGACGTGATCGGCGATGTTGAAGGGCTTGCCTCGCTTGAACACGAGTGGCTGAATCACCGTGGGGGCCTATCGGCCGGTGTGCACGAAAAACTTCAGCGCGCACAGACAATCAAACCGCAAGTATATGAGGAGGCCAAGCGTTTGGCTCGCATATGCAGTGAACAAAGCGCTAGCCTCTTTGCAGGCGCTACGTGCATCCTGACACCAAGCTCGCCGGGCTATGCACCATTACTTGAACTTAAGGATCCAGGCGACTCTTGTTTTAGCAAACTCTGGACGATTTTAGGAATGCCAAGCGTCAGTATCCCGATTCCGTTACCTGGCCCGCTTCCCATCGGACTTGAAATTATTTGCCCCAAAGGCCAGGATACTCTTGCACTGCAAACAGCGCAGCATATTGAAACAATTATGAATCAAACACTCTAATCCATTAAATTCATTTTAAAAAAAGAGCGCACTATGGTGAACGATCGAAACAAATTCAGACAGATACTATTCGGTCTGCTCATCCTCTTGAGTCTGACTCCAGCCTGGGCCCAGCAATCTTATCCAGACAAGACCGTACGCCTGGTCGTACCCTACCCAACAAGCGGAGGTGCCGACATCCTCGCGCGCGCGATCGGACAAAGACTGACCACCAATTGGGGGCAAACCGTTGTCATCGAAAATAAAGCTGGCGCTGGAGGCTCGATCGGCACAGACATGGTTTCAAAAGCAGCCGCCGATGGCTACACGCTACTGATGGCCTCACCCAGCCATGCGATTAATGGGGCGCTTTATAAAAACCTCGCCTTTGATCCAGAAAAAAACTTTAAAGGTGTGGTGTTAGTTGCCTCAGGGCCACTCGTTCTTGTGGTTGCCAGTTCAAGCCCAATTAATTCTGTCAAAGAATTTATTGCACTCGCGCGTGCCAAGCCAGGTGCCATTAACTACGCTTCGGCGGGCGTCGGAAGCTCACCACATTTAGCAGGTGAACTGTTCGCCTTGATGGCCAAGATAGAAATGACGCATATCGCTTACAAGGGTACGGGCCCGGCGTTAACCGATTTGATGGGTGGGCAAGTACAAGCGTTTTTTGGCCCAGTCCCTGCGCTGATTGAACACATCAAAAATGGTCGCCTCAAAGCGCTTGGCGTGACCACACCGCAGGCTTTTTCTGCCATTGCTTCGGTGCCACCGATTGCTAACGAGATCGCAGGCTACTCAGTATTGCAATGGTGGGGAATCGTCACACCGACCGGCACCCCAACTGCAGTGATTACCAAAGTGAATCGGGACGTTGCCGCCGTTTTGCAGGCTGACGATATGAAGAAACAGCTCGCTGCAATGGGCGCTGAGCCAGGCGGTCAAGCACCCGAACAATTTGATGCGCTGATTCGCGAAGAAGTCGTCAAATGGACCGAAGTGATCAACAAGGCGAAGTTAAAAGCCGAGTAAATTTTTATTAATGACAACCTGCTTACAACACAACAGACTGAGTCAACATGGGTACGACTGAAGCACTCGCAACTTTCATCACAACTTTTGATGGGACAAAAATTCCTGAACCCGTCCGTGCAATCGCCGTGCGCGGTTTCGTGAATTGGGCGGGCTGCGCCTTGGGCGGCGCACGTCACCCCGCCCTACTGAACGCGATGAGCGCCCTGCTCCCATTTATTGGCGCCGCACAGGCAAGTGTCATTGGTCGAAATGAACGCGTCGATGCACTCAATGCCGCCTTGTTTAACGGCATTAGCTCACACGTTCTCGATTTCGACGATACGCATATGGCGACGCTAGTACACCCGAGCGGCCCGGTACTATCGGCTTTACTGGCGCTGGCTGAGTACCACCCAATCGACGGCAACACCTTCGTCGAGGCGATTGTCTTCGGGATCGAAGTTGAATGTCGCATCGCGCTAGGTGTATGCCCTGCTCATTACGATATCGGTTGGCATGTCACGGGTACGGTCGGCGGCTTCGGTGCGGCGGCAGCGGTTGGTCGCGCACTCAAGCTAGACGCCAAACAAATGGCGTGGGCGCTTGGCATTGCAGCCACTCAAGCGGCCGGGTTACGTGAGGTGTTTGGTACCATGTGCAAAAGCCTTCACCCCGGACGTGCGGCGCAAAGTGGTCTGAGCGCGGCGTTGATGGCGCAGTCTGGCTTCACCAGCTCACTACGTGCCATTGAAGCGCCGCGCGGGTTTGCTCACGTTTTATCTACTGAGCAACATTTTGAAAAAATCACTGACGGCTTAGGGACGGTTTGGCATACTCTAGAAAATAGTTTTAAACCCTATGCCTGCGGCCTCGTGATTCATCCAATTATCGATGGCTGCCTAACCTTACGTCAGCAGCATCAATTTAACCCAGCAGATGTCACGCAGATTGATCTAAAGGTTCACCCCTTGGTGCTAGAGCTCACTGGAAAAAGTGCCCCCACGACTGGACTAGAGGGTAAGTTCAGCGTGCAGCACTCTGCTGCGATCGTCACCCACGAAGGCAAAAGTCAGGCAAGGCAATATTCAGACGCCGCTGTACAAAATCCCGACGTCACAGCACTGCGCAAAAAAGTACAAGTCGAGATTGAGCTTGGACTTCGGGTAGATGAAGCTAAAGTCACTGTCAGCTTACGGGATGGACGCACGCTGCACCATCATGTCGTTCACGCACTGGGAAGTATTGAACGGCCGATGAACGATGAACAAGTCGATGCAAAATTTATGGATTTAGCGTCAACAGTCATGACGCGTGAGCAAGCCACTCAGGCACTGGCCGCGTGTCGCGCGGTTGGTCAAGCACACGATGCCGGCGCGGTTGGTCGCGCCTTGAGCGTATGACGTTAAGGAGTACTTTTGCAAGCGGTCACGTGTGTGTCTGGTGACATCAAAGTCAATCCAACAAATTCAGTCTTAGACGCAACTGCTTACTCTCTTTTTTAACACTTTCATCTAAATATCATCCGAATAAAACAAAGGGGATACATGTATGTTGAAGACACAGGCGCTGCGAGAAGCGATCTATAAACCCGAAATACTTGTGCTACCAGGAGTATTCGATGGTTTTAGCACTAGATTAGTTGAACACTTTGGCTATCCGAGCGCTTTCATCACTGGCAGTGGCGTCAGTGAATCGCGACTTGGGCAAGTAGACGTCGGCCTCATGGGGTTAGAGGAGAACGTCGCCGGAGCGCGCGCAATGGTGGCTTGCTCAGAGTTGGCCTTACTTGCCGATGGAGACACTGGCTACGGCAACGCTGTCAATGCGTATTACACCATCCGGGGATTTGAACAGGCCGGCGTCGCAGGCGTCATGCTTGAAGATCAAGTTTGGCCAAAACGATGCGGTCACATGCGTGGCAAAGAGGTCATTGCGCAGGAAGAAATGGTCGAAAAACTTCACGCAGCCTGTGAGGCGCGTCGCGACCCAAATTTCATTATCAAATCGCGCACCGACACACTCGCCACGCATGGCATTGATGAAGTCATACGTCGCCTAAATGCGTACGCTGAAGCCGGGGCGGATTTACTCTTTGCAGATGCACTGCTGGACGCCGAACAAATTCGCTTGGTCGCAAAGAACGTACCCAAGCCCTTGTGCGTAAATATGGGATTTGGAATAAGACAGCGTTCCACTACACCTCTGCTCTCGGCCTTTGAACTGCAGAAATTAGGTGTTGCTGTTGTCATTTACCCCCGATTACTGACAGCTTGCGCCCTTGCCGGCATGAAACTAGGCTTGCAATTACTTGGACAGTCGCTAGCGAGCGGTGAAGTCGTTGACCGACCAGATGCTGCTTTCAGCTTCGAAGATCTGAATGAAGTCATGGGGATGGCGCACATTCAATCGCTTGAATCCCGGTTTTTAACCGAGGCACAAAAAAAAGCCAAGTACGGCAACGAGCACGTCGCACCAGTCAATCTAAAAAAGACAAAATAATGAAAGAAAAAGTGAGAAATAGCTTTCCACTTGGCGCGGTGGATTGCCATGCCCACGTGTTGAAGAAAAATGCAGCACTCGTTGCCCATAGACATTCTGCCCCCACCCGCGATTGCGATGTCCAAGAGTATCTGCAACTATTGGATACGCACGGAATCACCTACGGACTACTAACTGCCCCAAGTTTTTATGGGTCAAACAATGAAGTGTTGCTTGACGCATTAAAAATCGCGAACGGCCGCTTGCGAGGAACCGCGATCGTAGAGCCTACGATCACTGAAATCGAGCTGGCAAAAATAAAAGCTGCAGGCATCTGTGGTCTGCGACTGAACTGGATCCGCCGCGAAAAACTTCCTGACATCGAATCCGAGCCATACACGGCACTTCTAGCGAAAGCTCGCGATGCAGGTCTTCACATCGAGGTCTACTTAGAAGGAGAGTTTTTAGCTCCGGTGCTCAAGGCCATCAACCGCAGCGGTGCGAAGGCTGTCATAGATCACTTCGGTCATCCACTTGGACCAGCTGCACCGCATAGTCAGGGTTTTATTGCACTACTCGACGCGATTGATCAAGGCAACACTTGGGTGAAACTGTCAGCGCCCTATCGCTTGCGCGATACGAGTCCAAATGAGTTGATTCAAAAGATAACGACATACGGAAACGGTGAGCGCGCAGTGTGGGCAACCGATTGGCCTTGGGTTGGCTTTGAGAACACAGTGGTCTATGATCAGTGCATCGAATGGCTATTCGCCTGGGTTTCTGATGAAAAAATTCGTAACAACATTTTAGTCAACACCCCTCAAGCCTTATTCGGGTTTCCGGGCAGCACCCGTGCAAACATTTAACATTCAGTCGCACATCTGATTATAAAAAACAGGTATTGGAGACACTATAGTGAACAAATATAAAGCTTTAGGTGCAGCGCTTTTATTGGCATTTGCACACGTATCAGCAGCCAATGATGTCACAACTCTGATCATTCCCACCGGCCCTGGTGGAGGGACCGACACACTATTTCGAGCAATCGCCCGCTATGCAGAACCACATCTGAAGTCAACCATAGTGGTAAAAAATGCGGGGGGTGCCGGGGGTTCGATTGGCGTCACGCAACTGACAAGAGCTACTCCCGATGGCCATACGCTCGCCGGTGTCTGGATGGGACCGATTACAACAGTTCCCCACACCATCAAAACCTCCTACACATTAAACGATTACATACCTGTTTTATATGTTGACAGCGCCCCCTATGTTATGTGCGTTCGACCAGATTTCCCAGCCAAATCAGGCAAAGAGTTTTTAGATCTGCTGAAGTCCAATCCAGATAAATACAGCTATGGTACAGACGGGGTAGCGGGGCCTGCTCAATTAGCATCCGAACTTATTTTTCGCGAGTATGGCGTGAAAGCGCGCGATATCCCATACCGAGGCGCAGGAGAAACGATGCCAGCTTTGCTTGGCGGAGTGATTGATATATACGTTGGATCTGTCCCTCCGGCTGTTGCAATGGAAAAAGCCGGAACAGCAAAATGCTTGCTTGTGACCTCAGCAAAAAAATCCACGTCTTTACCCAAAGCGACTAGCCTAGATGAGTTGGGTATGGCCGACAAAGAATTGCTGCTCTGGCACGGCCTGATTGCCCCGTCAGGAACACCCCCAGACGTTATCCGCAAAATACAGGATGCGTTTGAGAAAGCAGTTAACGCGCCTGAGATTGTGGAATTCTTCAAAACTGCGGGAGTAGAAAAATCAATTCTGAAGGGAGATGCTTTTGCAGAGCATATAAAGAAAGAATACGAGAAGCTCGGAAAACTGATCAAAGAACTAGGTCTTAAATAAAACCCTGCGTTATCACAAGCGGCCAACGTGAAAATAAAAAGTGAGACTTTGGATGTTGACAGAAATCGTTCATAACCTCTAACCGTCTTGGAGATCACTTGTGTCTGAATGGTCGATTAGTATTGATATTGGCGGTACCTTTACTGACGTTGTAGCGCTTGACTATTCGGCGGGTAGACTTTTCAGCATGAAGGTTTTGACCACACATGGAGATCCAGCTCAGGCAGTGACGGATGGCGTGAAAAATCTCACCCACACATGCAATATTCATCCCTCAGACATTAAACGTGTCGTTCATGCGACGACGCTCTTTACTAATGCCCTGATTGAGCGTCGCGCGACCGGTACGGGGATGTTAATCAACCGGGGATTTAAAGATATTATCGAAATCGGTAATGAGCGCAAATTTGACCTTTATGATTTAAGTATTGAACGAGCGCCGGTACTGGTTCCTCGCAATCTTCGCGAAGAGATCTCTGGCAGACTCGATTCAAAGGGCAATGAGCTTGAGCCATTGAATGAAGCAGACGTAGTGTCTGCGGTCTCTAAGTTAGCGGATTTAGGTGTGAATTCAATTGCAGTCTGTCTGTTGCATTCGTATGCTTTTGCTGGTCATGAGCAAACGGTTGCTCAGTGGATTAATCGCTTTTTTCCTCAAATAGAAGTCACACTGTCTTCGGATGTGGCACCAGTGATTCGCGAGTTCGAGAGAATTTCGACTACGCTTGCTAATGCCTATATCAAGCCAATGGCGAGTCGCTATCTGACGGCACTTGAGCAAGGACTGGTCAGCCTAGGCATTGAGTGTGGCGTTCTCATGATGCTCTCTAACGGCGGCTTGTCTCACATTTCGCAGGCTAAGCGCAATCCAATTGATTTACTTGAGTCTGGGCCCGCCGCCGGAGCGATTTCTGCTGCTCATTATGGAATGCGCGATAATTTTTCTAATCTTCTTGCGTTTGATATGGGTGGGACGACCGCCAAGCTGAGTCTGATCGAGAATGGTCAGCCGTCTATTGCCTTTTCTTTTGAGGTTGCTCGTCGCAAGCGTTTTGCCGAGGGAAGTGGGCTACCCATTCGTATTACGACTGTCGATTTGATTGAAATCGGAGCCGGTGGAGGGAGCATCGCTTATCAGGATCAACTCGGCTTGCTTAAAGTTGGGCCCATGAGTGCTGGGTCAGAGCCCGGCCCTGCCTGTTATGGTCTTGGTGGGGTCAAGCCTACGGTGACAGACGCCAATTTAATTCTTGGATATCTCAATCCTGATTATTTTGCAGGTGGAACGCTAGCTATTTATCCAACAAAAGCGACCGAAGCGCTTGAGCAACTCAGTGGCTCACTTGGCTGTAGTCTGATCGATACCGCCTGGGGCATTCATGACGTTGTCGCTGAAAGTATGGCTGGCGCTGCACGTGTCCATGTCGCTGAACGTGGTCGGGATCCAAGGGATTTTGTCTTGGTGTGTACGGGTGGTGGTGGCCCACTGCATGCTTATTATGTTGCTCAGAAGATTGGGGTACGGCAGATTATCTGCCCCCCATCGGCAGGTGTTGCTTCAGCATATGGCTTGCTGATGGCCTCAGCACGTTCAGATCGCTCACGCACGTTAAATTTCAGAATGTCTTCGAATTCGCTTGAGGTGCTTGAAGACGCCTATCATGCCTTAGAAGTCGACGCTCGCCTGTCACTAGAAACGCTATCGCAATCGTTCGGTCCAATTTCTTTAACGCGGCAGACGGATGGTCGATTTGTGGGGCAGGGGTTTAATCTTTCGGTGAAGTTGCCAGAGGGCCCCTATGTTGAGGTGGAGGGTAGTTCGCAAGAAAGTATTCGTATCAAGCTCGTGCAAGCGTTTGAAGAGGCCTACAGAGAGAAGTTTGGGCGTACGCCGCCCGATGTGCAGGTAGAGTTTGTGAATGTTCGTGTCTCAGGAGAGGCACCACCGCATAAACAATTTGTCCCCGAGGTATTAAGTTCTGGACAAGTTGTTGAGCCAAAGGGATTTAGGCAGGTGTATTTTAGAGAGTCTGATAGCTATCAGACGACTCCAATCTATGAGCGTTCAGCGCTCTTGGTCGGTTTTTTGGCAATAGGACCCCTATTGATTGAGGATGTCAGCTCATCACTTGTTGTTGGACCGAAAGGTAGCGTCGAACAGCTCGCTAGCGGAAATTTAGTCATTACGATTAAGGACTAATCTTTATGAATCAGGCTAAGAAATCTACTCAAGCCATTCGAGCCGCTGATCCAATTTTTTTGGAAGTATTTTGGACACGTGTACGGTCAGTTGCGGATGAAGCAGCCAAGCTAATTATTAGGACTTCGTTTTCAACGCTTTCGACCGAGGCCAATGACTTTGCGGTTGTTATTACTGATTCTCAAGGAAGAGCTTTAGCAGAAAATAGCGGAAGTATTCCGTCATTTATTGGAACGTTGCCCCGAACAGTCAGAGCAGCAATGTCAGTGATTGGTGTGAATGAGATGCGTTCAGGCGACATCTATATCACCAACAATCCATGGATTGGAACGGGGCATCTTAACGATGTGTGCTTGGTCAAACCAATTTTTCACCTTGATAAGCTGATTGGTTTTGCCGCGACAGCAGGCCATGTTCCGGATATTGGTGGAAAAATTCGCTCGGTCGATGCCCGTGAGTTGTACGAAGAGGGTTTTCATATACCGATCATGCGATTTTTAAGTGAAGGAAAGCCCGACGATAGTTTGATCACACTGATTCGGACGAACGTTCGGACGCCCGAGCAGACGGTTGGTGATATCTGGTCTCAGGTTGGTGCCGTAGAGCTTGTGGCAGACAGACTGAGTGACGTGTTGCAAGAGTATGCACTCGATGGTGTCGATGAACTTGCCGAAGCTTTATTTTTGCGTGGTGAGCAGGCAATGAGGCAGTCCATCCTCAAGCTCAAAGATGGTGTGTATCGCTACGAGATGAAGACAGATGGTTTTGACACTAATTTCACATTTTCTGTGGCAGTAAAAATTACTGGCAGCGACATTGAGTGCGACTTTTCAGGGACGTCGCTTCAGCAGCCTCGTGCAATCAATTGTGTCATGGCTTATACCCAGGCGATGACAGTTTATGCGATCAAGTGTTTGTTATTGCCGGACCTTCCAAATAATGATGGTCTGTTTCGCCCAATACGCGTTTCCGCACCCGAAGGAACACTTCTTAACCCAACATCGCCAGCCCCAGTCGGAGGGCGCTCTTGCACAGGCCATTATGTACCGATATTAATTTTTGGAGCACTTCAGTTTGTTTTGCCTGACCGTGTCATGGCAGGTGCTGGTTCACCATTGTGGATTGCAAATTTAAGCGGAATCCGATCCGATGGTAAGCCTTTTGCCACGGTATTGTTTTATAACGGTGGAATGGGTGCTACAGCGGGTAAGGACGGTTCGTCTGCGATGTCTTGGCCTAGTAATATTTCTCCGACACCCGTCGAGGTTGCAGAGCGAGATTCTCCAATATTTTTTCAACACAAACGACTCAGGCCTGGCTCCGGTGGAAAAGGCCGCACGCGAGGTGGCTTGGGTGAAGAGATCTGCTTTGTGAACAAACATGAAGGACCGCTATCGATTGTGTTTTTAACAGAAAGACTTCGCGTGCCAGCCCCGGGCCTTGGTGGTGGTGGCGATGGGGCATGCGGTGAGGTTTTGATAAACGGATTAAGTGTGGATAGTCGTCGACCTCACGTTCTAGCTCCGGGCGACGAGGTGATCCTGCGTACGCCCGGCGGAGGGGGGTATGGTGCATCGAGCGAGAGGTCTGAGGCATTGACGTCGTATGACCGCCTGCATCAATATATCTAGAGGTCGTCGGGCTTTAAGCTTAAATTAAATATGCTCTAACAGCAGTGTTCATCTCACTACGCAACATACAAAATCTTTTTACTCTAATGAATTTAAAAGGTACCTATATGAAACAGATCGTAGCGCTGGTTTCGTCCGTTGTAATGTGTTGCGTGCTGCTGCCTGCTAGCGTTTATGCTCAGACAGTTAAGGCTGAATTTCCAAGCAAGACTATTAAAATAATTGTTCCTTATGTTCCTGGCGGATCTACCGACCTGCTTGCCCGCACGCTTGGTAATGCCGTGGCTGAGAAACTCAAGCAGCCGGTTATTGTTGAGAATGTTCCAGGTGCCAGCGGAAATATCGCGGTCAGTCAACTGCTCAAACAACCCGCAGATGGCTACTCCATCTTCCTCGGAACCTCTGCTGCGCTTGCTGTGAATCCGCATCTTTACAAGGCAAATTCACCTTATGACCCATTAAAGGATCTCGCGCCGATTATCCTTGCCACAAAGCAAGCAAGCCAAGTACTTGTACACCCCTCGATACCTGTAAAAACGATGCAGGAGTTGACTGCTTATCTCAAGAGCAGACCAAACCAGGACAACTACGCGACCGCAGGCAATGGCTCCCCAGGACATCTTGGCAACGAGATGTACAAATTAATGACGGGCATAGAGATGGCGCACATACCGTATAAAGGTGGTGCCCCCGCACTCGCAGGGCTGGCCGGTGGCCAGACGACAATGTCTATTGCCATACTTCCCGAATCAATGGCGTTGGTCAACGCCGGTATGCTTCGTGCTCTGGCTATCACCACGCTAGAGCGTTCGCCTCAGTTCCCGAACCTTCCAACTGTCAGTGAATCTGTACCTGGCTTTGAATTGATCTCTTGGTATGGTTTTGTTGTCAAAGAGGGAACCCCGAAAGAGATTGTCTCAATACTTAACTCTGCGTTTGATGCAGCGTTGCACGAGGCTAGTTTGAATAAGCGACTGTCTGAAATGGGGTTTAGCGTTGTTGGTGGAAAACCTGAGGTCTTGCGAGAGCTCATGGTCACAGAGTCTGACAAGTGGGGTCGAATTGTTGTCGAGGCAAAGATTACCCTTAACTAATGAGACCGTTTATACCGCCTGCAGTCATAACGTTATACTTAAAAAAATATGAAACAAATCACCGCTGGCATTATCTCTCGAAGTTATTTCAACATGCCCTACTAGATTGCCGCCAATCAAGGGATGTTCACAGAAGAAGGGCTTGCCAACGGGATCGCTCAGTTGTCATAGTTGTGCTTATTTAGAACCATTAAACCAGGAGACAATAATCATGCTTTCAACATTCGTAAAAACCCTAGGAATTGCCTTGCTCGGAGCCGTTCTGGCCGGTGCAGCTGTCGCTCAAACCAACTTTCCAACCAAGCCCGTAAAAATTGTGGTCCCTTTCACCGCAGGCAGTCAGGTTGATATTGTTGCGCGCGAGCTTGGGCGTGCGCTTCAAGACATTTGGGGTCAACCCGTGATCGTCGAAAATCGTCCTGGCGCGGGTGGCACAATCGGTAGCCGCGTCGTTGCAACCGCAGACCCCGACGGCACCACGTTAATGTTTACCTCAGCCTCTCATGCAATCAACCCAACGCTATACCAATCACTACCCTACGACACGCTCAAAGACTTCACCGGCGTAACCTTTGGAACAAGCGTACCGAATGTGCTTGTCGTTTCTCCATCCCTTGGAGTCAAAACTCCTCAAGAGCTCATCAAGCTCATTAACGCGCAACCGGGCAAGTTAAATTTCGCTTCTGCAGGTGTTGGGAGCGGCACGCACTTTAACGGTGAAATGTTTAAAGGCATGGGCAAGCTTGACATTGTGCACGTGCCCTATAAGGGAACAGGCGAGGCACTGGTAGACACTACAGCGGGCCGCGCTGCGTTTTACTGGTCGCCGCTTGGGCTGACATTACCATTTATCAAAGACGGTAAGCTCATCGCTTTAGCTGTTAGCACCGATAAACGCGCAGCACTCATGCCCGATATTCCAGCAATCTCGGAGATTATCCCCGGCATGATCTATGACCACTGGTATGGCCTCTTGGCGCCTGGCAAAACACCACCAGCGATTGTTGCAAAGATCTCTAAAGACGCTAATGAGGTGCTCAAGTCCCCCGCTGTGATCAAATCACTCAGTGCCCAAGGAGTGACCCCAGCGCCCACAACTCCCGAGCAGTTCAACGCCTTCATCGCTGCAGAGATCAAGCGTCTCGGTGATGTGGTGATTAGCGCCAATATCCCTCGTCAATAAATACTTGTCTCTCAACCTAACCATCTCGACAGGAGCCTTATGAGGAGTGCGTGATCGATGTTCTGTTACGCATACACGTAATCTAGACTAGTCCACCATTAGGCTGGATGATCTGACCGTGAACCCATGAGGCTCGCTCTGACGCCAAGAACGCCACTGCCTCCGCTACCTCGGAGGGTCTGCCAATGCGATTGAAAGGACTCATGGATGCGGCGCGCTGCTTGGCTTCTTCAGTCTTGCCCGCATTGAACAAATCAGTATCCACAGCGCCAGGTGCCACGCCGTTGACACGAACACCGCGAGGGCCTAGCTCTTTGCTCATTGACCGCAGCAGTGATTCCACTGCTGCCTTGGTCGCCGTGTAAGGGCCGCCACCAGGCACAGCGTTACGAACCATGGATGTTGTAATTCCGATAATTGATCCGCCATCCAGCACTTCTTTAGCCGCCTCAGTCAGAACGTTAAAAGCACCAAACACGTTAACCTCCATCAACTTACGAAAATTGTCGTGCGTGAACTGCCCCATGGGGACATAAGGCTGATTAATCCCTGCGTTCACAACAACCGTCTGGGGGCGCGTTCCAAAATCCTTGGCGGCTTGCGCAAAAACACCTTGTACGGCCGCCGCATCGCGAACATCGGCCACGTAGGCCTTAATCTGTCCAACTTTTTCTTGTGCTTTGGACTCATCAGGTTTACTCACATAGGTAAACGCTACACGGAAACCGTCCCGCGCTAACGCCTGCACACAGGCAGCACCAATTCCGCGCGAGCCACCAAACACTAAAGCTAAAGCTTGTGTCATCTTTTTTGTCCCCTTTTATGTTGTATTGCCCGTAGCTTAGCAACGAAAGGCTAGATTCGCCAAGAATAGTCCTGCAGCTTTTATGTTTTTCTGGCTTCTAAGGTGTAACGTCTCGCGATTGCGCTTTTTGCAGTAAAGTATGAGCGCTATCACTCTACAAAAAAAATGATGAAAAAACTCGTTGCTGGCGCAATTTCTAGAAATTATTTCAACATGCCCTTCTGGATCGCAGCCCATCAAGGGATGTTCACAGACGAAGGGCTTGACGTCACGCTTGATCTGCACGAGCCTATTGACGAGGTGTGGAGACGCCTTCAAGATGGCCGGATGGATATTGCCTTGGGCGTGACCGAACACATCATTTTAGACAGCGAAGGTGGCGGTCACCTTGAGATCATTGGCGGTAACGTTAATCGCCTACCTTTTTCGATGATCTCTGGTAAAGACGTGAAGTCTTTTTCAGATCTGCGAGGCAAAACGATTGGCGTCTCGTCAATCGATGCAGGCAGCTCTTCGCTGGTCATGAAGCTGATGACTGCGCACGGCTTGCACTACCCGCAAGATTATAAAATTGTGGCCTGCGGCCCTATCTTGGCCCGCTGGGAGAAGCTTCAAAGCGGTGAGATCGATGCGGGCTTACAAGGTGCGCCCTTAAACTACATCGCACTTGATCAAGGGTTCAATTCGCTGTGCGAACCGCGCGATGAGTTTCCGTGGTTTCAATTCACCTCACTGAACATCGATGGTCGTTGGGCACGTGCGAACCATGACACCGTCATCCGCTTCATGCGTGCCTTTATTCGTGCACACGAGTGGTTCTATACAAACAAATTAGGCTGTCAAAAAATCGCCATGCTCGAAACCGGCATCACTGCTGAATATGCTGATCGAGCATGGGATGAATACACGTCAAGCGAGATTTTCCCGCGCGATGCGCAGGCAAATCCAGAATCGATTCAAACCTTAATCGATATCAGCGCTTTGTTAAGAGCCATCCCAAAACGCGCCCATACACAGGCCAAGTCTTACATCAACCACAGTTATCTTGATGAGGCTCGTCGGTCGCTTTAGTCGTCGCATGCCTAAGAGCGTTATGACTTCATGATCTCAGGGTGCTTGACTGAGAAGCCTTCTCTGCGGCGACAGCAAGCGGCATAATCGACTAACCACCTTCGATTCTGGGAATAAAAAATACCTCAGAGCCGGGCTTGACGGGTTGCGTGTAGTCAACCTCGTGGATTACGCCGTCAATGGCGATTGAGGTTTCTTCTTCGAGTGTCTCGCCCAAACCAGGAAACAGTTCATTCATGGCGCGTATGACGCCACGAATGTTTTTTGCCTGGATCTCAAACTCTCTGATGCTATCGGTGTAACGTCTGCTAAAGCCGGCGGTGAACGTCACCTTGACGGCTTTAACAGGAGTCGCGGCAACTTCAGCCTGCATCAATCGCGGCCAACACTCTTGGAGGTGACATCGGCAACTCAGTCATGCGTCGACCGATCGCGTTTTCGATTGCATTTGCAATCGCTGCCATCGGAGGAACAATATTGGCTTCGCCCACGCCTTTCACACCAAACGGATGACTTGGATTAGGCACTTCAACCAAGACGGCTTCAATCATTGGCAAGTCTGAGGCAACCGGGATACGGTAATCTAAGAAACCTGCGTTTGAAAGACGACCCTTGCTGTCGTAGATGTATTCTTCGTTCAAGGCCCAACCAATGCCCTGCACAACACCACCAACAATTTGACCCGCGCAATAGTCGCGGTGAATGGCACGACCCACGTCTTGAGCCGCCACAAACTGCAGAATCTTGACAGCACCGGTTTCAGGATCAACTTCAACATCTACAAATTGTGTCGAGAAGCCTGGAGCCTGACCACCTGCATTGGTTGATGCTTCGTAACCAATTGGGCCACCTGTTACTGCCCGCTTGCCTGCAATCGCTTTCAACGAGAGTGGTTCAAAATTGCCCACGCTCGGGTCTACGGGCTTAGCATAGCCATCAGACCACACAACGTTTTTGATGTCGGTATCCCACATCAACGACGCGCGTAAACGTAAGTCTTCGATCACTTTGTTGCAAGCCTCAACGACCGCAATACCTGTTGCATACGTGACACGTGAACCGCCCGTCACGTGGTTGTAGCCAATCGAAGCTGTGTCAGCGACCGTTGAACGCACAGACTCGTAAGACACGCCCAGGGTCTCAGCCGCCATCAAGGCCATCGAAGCACGTGAACCGCCTACGTCCATACTGCCCGTTGCGATCACCACAGTACCGTCTTCGTTGATATGCACTGACGCTGTTGATTCGCCGCCGCCGTTAAACCAGAAACCCGAAGCCACACCACGGCCTTGGTTTTTGCCCAGCGGTTTGTTGTACTGAGGATGGTCAAGCAAAGCCTGAATCGTTTCAGCATAGCCATCATGCGAATGCTTAGGACCCCAAGCCGTTGGAGAACCAGCCTTTACAGCGTTTTTCAAACGCATCTTGAGTGGATCCATACCAATCTTTTTGGCCAAAATATCCAACACGCTTTCAACTGCAAAAGCAGAAATTGGTGAACCTGGCGCGCGATACGCAGCCGATTTTGGACGATTACTGACCACATCAAAACCCACCGACTTAACGTTAGGGATGATGTAAGGTGCAAACGCGCACATCGTGGCGTTCATCACAGGCGAACCTGGAAAGGCACCTGCCTGAAATTTGAACAAGCCTTCGGCAGCGACGATAGTGCCATCTTTTTTGACACCGATCTTAACTGTCATCGAAGACCCTGAAGTGGGTCCAGTTGACTTAAATACGTCTTCGCGACCCATCATGATCTTGACAGGAAGACCTGTTTTGCGTGAAAGCAAAACGGCCATCGGCTCAACATACACAACAGTTTTACCACCAAAGCCGCCACCGATTTCTGCTGGATGCACCAACAGATTACCGATTTCCATACCGACCAATTTTGCAGTGTACGCACGCACCACAAAGTGGCCTTGGCTGGCTGACCATAATTCACATTGGCCGTCTGCACCGTAGCGTGCCAAACATGAGTGAGGCTCGATATAGCCTTGATGCACGGCTGCCGTTTTAAAGCTCATCTCAACGACTTCATCGGCAGAGGCAAAGCCTGCCGCGATATCACCGGTGCTGAACTCTAAACGCTTAGAAATGTTTGAAGGCTTGGTAGGCGCAGGCTCAACACCACGCGTGATCATGTCTTCAAAAAGCAAAGGCGCATCGGGCTTCATCGCATCTTCAACATCAATGCAATGAGGCAATACTTCGTACTTAACATCAATCAGGCCCACTGCTTCAGCAGCGATCGCGGCAGTCGTCGCTGCAACGGCTGCAATCGCGTGACCTTCAAACAGCGCTTTTTCGCGCGCCATAATGTTGCGCGTCATGTGCCAATAATTTTGCGCGACGCGCTCGGGGCCGACATAATCAAAAGGATGTTCTGGAAAATCAGAACCCAAGATAATGCTTTTGACCCCTGGCAGAGCTAGTGCTTTAGACGTGTCGACCGACAAAATACGCGCATGCGCGTGGGGTGAGCGCAAAACTTTTGCCCATAACATTCCCGGCAAAGAATAATCAGCGCCGTACTGTGCCTGGCCCGTCACCTTTGGCACGCCGTCAGGGCGCACTGGGCTCGTGCCCACAACTTTCATGACCTGCTGGATGTCTCTAGTGTTCGTCAACATGATTAGGCTCCTCGCATTTCGCGCGCGGCTTCAAGCACCGCGGTGATGATGTTGTTGTAACCGGTGCAACGGCATAGATTACCCGCCAACCAAAAACGCACTTCTTCTTCAGTTGGATTGTTATTACGCTCTAACAACGAACGCGCGGCAATCAAAAACCCCGGGGTGCAAATGCCACACTGCAAGGCTGCATGCTCAAGAAACTTGCGCTGCAACACATGCAAGGTTTCGCCGTTGGCCATCCCTTCAATGGTTTGAATAGTTTTGCCTTGGGCCTCGACACCTAAGACAAGGCATGAGCACACTAAACGACCATCAAGAGTCACACTACATGACCCACAATCGCCCGTGCCGCAACCCTCTTTCGTGCCAGTCATGTTTAACTCGTTGCGCAAGACATCGAGCAAAGAGACGTTCGGCTGACACAAAAACTCAACCGGATCACCATTGATAACTGTTGTGACATGATGCTTTGACATTTAGTTTTTCCCCTTCGCTCTGCTGAGCGCTTTTTCTGCTGCGCGTCTAGCGAGCACACCTGATACTTTGATTCGAAATTCTTTGGTTCCGCGCTTGTCGTCGATTGGTCGTGCTGCGGCGCTTGCCGCAGCAGCGAGCTTGGCTAAGGCTGTAGCGTCAACCTTGGTGCCGATCAAGGCCGCAGCAGCCTCGGGCACTAGCAACGCACGATCAGCCACCGCACCGAGGCTGACACGGGCGTGTGTGCACACCCCTTTGTCATCGAGCGTCAGACTCAAGCCAACACCCACCACCGCGATATCCATTTCGGTACGGGGGGTGAAGCGCAAATAGGCATCGCCTGAATGTGGCGCGCGCTTTGGAAAAAAGAACGAAACAATGAGCTCGCCCTTCGTTAAAGACGTTTTGCCCGGACCAACCGGCACAAGCTCAACGGGCACCTCACGACGACCGTTTGGGCCGACGATACTGGCCACAGCGCCCGCGGCAATCAGGGCAGGAACCGTATCAGCGCCAGGCGAGGCGTTACAGAGGTTGCCGCCCAAGGTTGCACGGCCACGCACCTGAATTGACCCGACCAGATTTGCACCATCGATCACGCCAGGCCACATTGTGGCGAAGGCGGTGTTCTCGAGCAATTGCATACAGGAGACCGCAGCACCAACACGATACCCGCCGTTTTCAACGGCGATCACATTCATTTCGGCGATACTTTTTACATCAAGTACCAATTCAGGCTTGATATTGCCCGACCGCATATGAACCATCAAGTCGGTACCGCCTGACAAAACTTTTGACAGCCCTTGTGTGGCAGCGATTAGCGCTGACGCAGCCTCGGCTGTTTTGGGTGTTTCAAAACGCATTTCCATCATCTCGCATCCCCGTTCATTTTCTGTGAACCTTGTTTGTACATTAGGTAACTAATTCTATTCTATTCTATATGTCGAACAACGTTTCGTGTAGACACTGAGGGCTTTGGGACGATTAAAAACAGCCCTATTTGCAGAATTCTATGTCGGCTTGTTTCTATCAACTGGGCTTGCGCCGCAGCGCATTTTTAAGCGGCTTGGCACATGGTTCAAGCTCACGCATCAAGTTTGGCTTGGCACGCAGGCTCAAAAAAATGGCCCAAGATGTAGCACCTTAGGCCATTTTCAATGGTCAAGCGAGGCGTTAGCCTTCGACCTTGATGTTGTTTTTCTTGATGACATCGGCAAATAACGCACTGGTGTCGCTTAAATATTTTGCGAACTCAGCACCCTGTTTGAAATCGATTTCAACAGCGATACGGTTAAATAATTCAAGCGTGTCAGGGGCTTGCATGATCTCTTGAACAGCTTTAGCCAAGCGGTCGGCTATATCTTTGGGCAGGCCAGCAGGTGCGACCAAACCCACCCAAGCACCTAAATTGAATCCTGGAATACCTGCTGCCGTGGCCAGAGGAGGCATACCGGGCGTCAGCGCACTACCTTTGAGCAAAGACACCCCCAGCCCTTTTAACCGACCATCTCGTACGAAAGGCATTGTCGCCGCTGCTGTTTCGATGCAATAGCTCACACGGCCTGCAATCACGTCGGTCAGTGCCGGAGAAGACCCTTTGTAGGGTACGTGTACGGCCTTCAGGCCAGCGCCTGCGTTGAACGCTTCAGCGATCAAGTGCGCAGTGGCACCGGTGCCGGACGAGGCAAAGGTGTATTTGCCGGGGTTCGCCTTAACAAGTGCCACCAAAGCCGCAGCATCTTTCGCCGGGAAATCAGGTGCGGTCACCAAGACATACGGCGACAAACCCGCCATCGCGATAAAAGTCAGGTCTTTGCTCACGTTGTAAGGCGTTGGCTGCACCAAGGGAGCTACCGTGATCGGCCCGCTTGACGCGGCAAGCAAGGTGTACCCATCAGGCGCTGCCTTGGCAACCATATCGGTGCCGATCATGCCGCCGGCGCCAGCCTTGTTTTCAGGTGTCACACTTTGACCAAGAACGCGGGTCAAGCCCATGGCAAGCGCACGACCCACGAGATCAGTCGCCTGACCGGGAGGCCACGGAATCACGATTTTGAGTGCCTTTGACGGATACGCCGCTTGCGCTTGCGCAAACAGGGGCAAGCCTAGTCCTGCGCCGGCAAGCGTTGCCCCGGCCGCAGCTAAGAGCGCGCGACGCCCATTGTTTGGTTGCTTGGCCAGAGCGGCCATCTGATTTGCTTTCACTTTCATTGCATTCCCTCAAAGCAGTGTCGATTAAAAAACAGATTGTAAATACCTTTACTATTATCCCAAGCACCGCACGGGTGCGTGTCACGGTCAGTCACTGCCTTGCACGCCAATCCTTCTGCGCCCAAGCAACATTCTTAAATTTTGTACAGCCTTTTTACCTCATCCACGAACCATGAATCAAACTGCCCTGCCGCCCGTTGCCTGGTCTGAAGCTCTTAATGGCCTTACCCAACGCTTTAGCGAACGTATTGCGGCGATCGACGGGCAAGGCCATTCTCTGACCTACGAACAGCTCAACCGCTACGCCCACGCCCTCGCTAGCCAATTAAAACAAAACGGACTCGTGCCCAGCCAAGCTATTGCGTCACTGTTACCCAATTCAATCGAGGCAGTTTGGACATCTTATGGGATTCGTCTTGCAGGCGCTACCGAAATCCCACTCAGTTGGGGGTATACCCTAGATGAAATTCAATGGTGCGCCCAGCTGGCTCAATTTAAAACTATTCTGACTCTTGAAAAACGAACGCCCGAGCTGTCAGGCGCGGGATTCAACACACTGTTAGCAGAAAGTATCACTGCCGAGCCTTCGCTGCCGAACACTGCAATACAACCGCTTGCCCCGGTTGCGTTTAATCAGTCAGCACGCATTCTTTTTACCTCGGGTACAACAGGCAAACCGAAAGGCGTTGTGTACACCAACGGCGCGCGTTGGCTGGGCGAGCAATTGCTCAAAGCCACACTCCCCTTCGTGCCCGAGCCCGGTGTCACAATCTTACTCATGACACCCTTTGTGCACGGCGCTTCATTACTGGCCTTCGCCTGGTTGGATCATGGCGCCACGATCATCTTGCATGACGGTGTCAATATCGAAAAAATCGCCCCTCTGCTTGACAATGATTCGCTCGATGCCATCTTTGCTCCGCCAACGGTTCTCGCCAAAATCACTTCGGCGCTCGCAGGCAAACGCTACGATCACGTGCGGTGCATCTTTACAGGCACTCAACCGCTGACCCCAGCACTCTATCAGCGGGCGCATGCCATGTTTGGCCCTAAAGTGCGCATCACGTTTGGCAAATCTGAGTGTGTCAACCCAATCACGGTCTTAGGCCCACAAGACACCCATCACTATTTTTCACAAGCTGAGGTCCCAGCGGGTGCCTGTGTGGGTTGGCCTGCGCCGGGTGTCGAAATCAAAATCGAGGCGCCCGATGCACTGACTGCACAAAATGAAGAGCGCAACGACGGTGAGGTTTTATTGCGTTCGCCACACATGTCTTCGGGGCTGATCGATAGCAATGGCTTTAGACCTCACGAACCTGAAGGCTGGCATCACACGGGCGACTTAGGTTATATCGACCAAGCCGGTCGCGTGGTTTTGACAGGGCGTATCGCTGACGTCATCAAAACAGGCGGCTATCGCGTCAACCCCGATGAGATTGAAGTTCAGCTGGCCGCTAACACCTTATGCGCTCAGATCTGTGTGACTTCGCTCGCGTCAGACTACTGGGGCGAGATTATCGTTGCTGTCGCTGAAGGCACGCAGCCCGAATGGCAGCAACAATGCGAAGACTTGCTTCAAGGCATGTCGCGCCACAAACGTCCAAGGTTATATGTTTCGGTTCAGGCGTTGCCGCGCAACCCGCAGGGCAAGATCAGTCGCAAAGCGGTTAGCAAGATGGTCCTTGCCACCCATCGACTGCTCGATGGGTCACACCCACAACTCGAACTGCTTAGCGTTTAATCTTTGTTTAACATCCCTAAGCGCTCAATGGTTTTACGCTCAGCCACAAAGGCTTCTTTCGCGTACTTGGTGTACTGCGCAGTATTCATTTCAATGATTGGTTGATCGAACTGAGCAAAAATTGCAATAACAGCTGGGTCTTTTAGCGTCTTTTGAAAGGCGTCGTGCAAAATTTTGACAACAGCCGGATCCATATTTTTAGGGCCGCACACACCAAAAGGCGAGTCAGAAACGGTGTCGTAACCAAGCTCAGTCAAGGTCGCAACGCTTGACCATCGCGTTGTACGCTTGCTGCCATAGGTGGCTAACAAGCGCAACTTACCCGAGTCGACCGATTGGCCCCAACCTGTAGAGTCACTCATGGCCATCGTGTGACCACCAAGCACCGCCTGTATATTTTGCGCACTACCTTTGAACGGGATGTGCGAAAGCTGAATACCCGCTTTTTGCGCAAACTCTTCAATCGCCAAGTGCGGACTCGACCCCGCACCTGGAGTGCCGTAAGTAAACTTATTTGGATTGGCCTTCGCCCAAGCTACGAGCTCTTTAATTGACTTAACTGGCGAGTCACTCGGCACGACCAAACCAAAGGTGTAGCCTGTCAGGCAAATGATCCAAGTAAAATCTGTAAGCGTATCAAAGGTAGTTTTTTGCATGTGCGGCACACGAAATACCGAAATCGGTAACTGCGCAAGCGTGTACCCGTCAGGTTTCGCATTAACCAACTCAGCGCCACCCAACACCCCGGTTGCCCCAGGCTTGTTTTCAACAATGATACTGGTGCCCAAGATCTTGCCTGCGCTTTCAGCCAGCACTCGCATCACCACATCTGTCGCCCCGCCCGGCGGCCACGGGCAAATATATCTAATCGTTCGAGTCGGAAACGTCGCTGAGTGGGCCAAGCCAGGAACCAGCGCGCTGGCAGCCAACGCAGTCGTTGAGAGTAGAAAATCGCGGCGAGCTGTCATCTTGAACCCTTTCAGTGTGAACAGAAGTCACCCATGGTAAAGCCAGAATCGAGCCCCCGCAATACGAAGCGGTGGATACAAGGGTTATACCCAATACGCGCAACGCTGAGTCCTTCGTCTTTCACGGTTATCCTTGCATACACTGAACTTGAATCTTCGGAGACTATCTTGAAAAACTTGATACACGCGCTTGCGGCGACAGCGTTAATTTTTTCGTCAGGTGCGGGCTTCGCGCAAGACTATCCCACCAAATCCATCAAATGGATTGTTCCCTACACCCCCGGGGGCTACACCGACAACGTCACCCGCTTGGTGACGACTCGTATGGCGACAATCCTGGGGCAGTCGATCATCATCGAGAACAAGCCTGGCGCCAATTCGATTATCGGTGTCGACCAGGCCGCTAAAGCCGCGCCCGATGGTTACACCATGCTCACGACGATCACGGCGCATGCCGCTAACGTCACGCTTTACGAGGGCAAGTTACCGTTTGACCCTTACACGTCATTAATACCGATCTCTTTGGTGACGATTACGCCCTTGGTGCTAACAGTTAACAAGGATTTGCCCGTTAACTCAATGGGCGAGTTAATTGCCTACGCCAAAGCCAATCCGGGCAAGCTCTCGTTTGGCTCCTCGGGCGTAGGCGCGGCGGCTCACCTGACATCTGAACTGCTGAAGTACACCGCCGGTATCAACATGGTTCACGTCCCCTACAAGGGTACAGCGCCTGCTATGACAGACTTAATGTCAAACAGCATCCAGGTCTTGGTGGATGCGCCAAGCGGTGTAGGTGCAAATATTCGCGCCGGAAAAATCAAAGCCTTGGCGTTTTTCTCTGACAAGCGTTTGCCAAGCTACCCCGACGTGCCCACGATTGTTGAGTCGGGCGGCCCTAAAATTGAGTCCTCGAGTTGGGTGATGTTTTTTGCACCGGCGGGCACCTCCATGGCGATCGTTAATAAGCTTTCGCTAGCGGTCAAAGAGTCGCTGAAATCCGAAGAACTTATCAAACGCTTTGCGGATCAAGGAATTATCACGGTTGGCAACACGCCCGCCGAGGCAGACGTATTTCTGAAGGCTGAAATCGCAAAATGGGGCAAGCTGATTAAAACAGTGGGAGTGAAGGCTGAATAATTCAGCTACGACAACAAGCCCTCTGACTGAAGCAGCGCTCGTGCAGCTTGCACTTCATCCGACGCCGCACGATACAAGGGGGGGCGCACCGCCCCACCTACCATTCCAAACATCTCAGTAATCGCCTTGGTCAAGGCAACGTTGTGCTGACCTTTGGCTAAGAACTTGCTATGCAATTGATTAGCGATGCGCACGATATGTTGCAGCGGCTGCCGAGCAGCCTCATAGTCGCCGGCCTCAATGGCCGCCATAAACTCAGCGCAATAGGGTTTAGCCTTCGACTGCATGTACAGCGGACGAGACGAGCCAAATAAAAACTTCGGCATAATCGCGGGACCAAAGGCAGCCAGGCCGTAAAGATGATATTCCTCGAGCGGACAACTAATCGGCAGCAGATGTCCGGCAGCGGCAAGCATGGCCGAATACTTATCTAAGCTTAAAGCCGCCTCTTTGACCAAACAAATGGTGTCAATGCCAGCCAAGCGCACCATCTCTGCTGGCGTGATGTAGTAGCCAAGCTCAGAAAGAGTTGAGCTATATACACAGATGCCGATATCCACTGCGTTAGCCAAGTTCTGATAGTAATCAAACACGCCATCGGCAGAGCGCGGGCCATAATAAGGCGGCCAACACATCACTAAGTCAGCACCTGATGCCTGAGCATGTCGGGCTAACTCGATCGAGTCTTTATAAGACGTATGTGAAACGCCCGCAATAATAGGAACACGACCCGCGTTCGCCTCGATCATCGTATCCGTCACACGCTTACGCTCGTCCATGGTGAGGGTCCAAAACTCTTGATAGACCGAGCCCAAATACAAACCTCGTGCACCGGGCAAGCCAATCAAATGATCGACATTGTGTCGTAGCCCAGAATAATCAATTTCTAGATCATTTTTAAAGGGAGTCGTGGTTGTCACAACATACCCGCTCAAGGTGTTGCGCGTCCATTGTTTTGCAGCGGTTCTTCTGTAATGCATATCAAGTCCCTATCGCGCTTACCAGACGATCCCTCAAGTGAAGCTTCGTTGAGCTAATCAATTTTAATGTTGCTCTCGGTCACGACGCGATGCCACATCAGTCGCTCGGCTTTGATGACTTGCCCAAAAAATGCGGCGTCTTTACCTAAGGGTTCAAGACCACGTTTCAAAAAGTCTTTTTTAACCTCCGAATCATTCACAATTGCCGTGAACTCTTTTGATAATCGATTCACAATTGCGTCAGGAGTACCAGACGGTGCTAAAACACCATACCATCCCTCGACCACAAAATTACTCAGGCCACTTTCGGCTACTGTTGGCAAGTCTGGAGCCGCGGGTGAGCGTACTTTGCTACTGATGGCCAAGGCTCGAATCTTGCCAGCCTCGACCTGTGGCATCACCAAGGTCATCGAATCAAACACGACAGCCAAACGTCCACCGATCAAATCGGTCATGGCAGGCGCAGCGCCTTTATATGGGACGTGCACCATTTGAATGTCTGCCTGCCGCATCAACAATTCCATCGCTAAATGTGCAGTCGAGGCATTGCCAGCAGAGCCATAACTTAGGCCGCCAGTTTTTTGTTTTGCCAACGCGATAAATTCGGCAAGTGTTTTGGCAGGCACCTGCGCATTGACTGCCAACAGCAACGGATAACTTGTCAATAAACTTACCGGAGTCAGATCACGGACCGGATCGTAGGTCAGATTTTTATACAACGATGGATTCACCACGATGGGGCCTGGAAAAGCTAGCAACAAGGTGTACCCATCGGGTGCCGCCCGCACCACGGCTTCAACACCAATGTTGCCTCCCGCCCCTGGTTTGTTATCAACCACCACCGGCACACCCAAGCGCTCTTGCAATTTCTGGGCCATTTGGCGCGCGACGATATCAGTCATACCACTCGCGGCGATCGGCGCGACCAAACGAATTGATTTCGAGGGAAAGTCTTGGGCGCTCACCTGACCGTAAGCGAAAGCGCCGATCAGACTACCCACAACGACCATTAACAGTTTGTTTCTGAGATCACGCAGCATTTATTTATCTCCGAGCGTCTAGGGCATTTGCGCCCTTTGCAGCAATGTCTATTTATCGTTATTGGTGACGCTTAGTAGTATTATTTCTACTAATTTACAACAAAGCGAAGCACCACAGTCGGTTTAAGAAAATTTAGGCCAATTCCCCGAGTGACTTTCAGCAAATGAGACCCATTATGCAAACCAACGCAAGCTTACCGCCACCGCAGGGCAGCTACCCGTCAGGGGTTGCCGTCGTGATTGGCGGAAGCGGCGGGATCGGCAAAGGCATTTGCCTTGCACTCGCAGCGAAAGGTGCTCAGGTGGCGCTAAGCTATCGCTCAAGTGCTCAAGCCGCGCAACAAACCGTAGATGAGATTGAGCAACTTGGCCAAGCAGCCGAAGCGTTTGCGCTCGAGCTCTCTTCGTTTGAACAGGTTCAAGCTGCGTTAACAGATATTAAAAACCGTTACCACTGCATTCACACTCTGGTCTTTGCTGCGGGTGCTGACATCACCATGACCTTCGTCGGCAATATCGATCACGCCGAGTGGCATCGCACCATTAATAATGAACTCAATGGATTTTTTCACGTGATCAAGGTCGTCTTGCCAATGATGCGGCAAACCGGTGGCGGCTCCATCGTCGCCATTACAACAGCCGGACTCGATCGTCACCCACCCTTAGATATCTTATCGACCGCACCGAAAGCGGGGATCGAGGCTTTGGTCAGGGGTATCGCTCGAGAAGAGGGGCGCTACAACATTCGAGCAAACTGCGTTGCCCCAGGCGTGGTGGATGGTGGGTTGTTTGATCGCCTAAAACCTCAGGTCAAACCAGAATTTATTGAGGCAATGAAACGCAACACGGCCCTTAAACGCTTTGGCACCATCGAAGAAATTGCCGGGGTCGCCGCATTTTTGACAACACCTGCTGCTGCTTATGTCACCGGCCAGCATCTTTGCGTGGATGGTGGCTACTCAGTATGAACGAGCCATTGCTGTCCGAGATCGATGGCCTCACGCTTGGCCAGGCACTCAGACGATCAGGTGCGCGATGGCCCGATCAAGATTTTTTTAAAACAGCAGACGTCTCAGTTAGTTTTTTACAATTTGATCAGCGGGTTGATCAATTTTCTCGAGCACTATTAGCGCTTGGACTCAAACGACAGGATCACGTCGCAGTGTGGCTTGGTAACTCGCTTGAATGGGCGCTCACTTTTTGTGCCTGCGCACGAATCGGCGCCGTGTTAGTGCCAATCAATACTCGTTACACCGCCTCAGAGGCTGGCTATATTTTGGAGCAATCCGATGCCAAGGCCTTGGTCATGACCTCGGTGCTTTACGGGCTAAATTATCTAGAGATGCTAGAACAGATCGCACCCAGCCTCGCAGAGGCTCAGCACGATCTGCTCGAATTAAAAGAGCTACCCGCACTCAAGCGGGTCATCCTGAGCGAGCCTGAACACGCAACAATGCAGGCGATCTCAGTCGGCCCCCTACCTGTATATGCTGTCCATCTTGAAGCTCTCATGGAGAAAGCGCAAGCTCACGAACAACTTCAAGCCGCCGAGCGAGCTGTCAGCGTTGAAGATGTTTTATTGATTTGCTACACCTCGGGCACAACAGGAAAACCTAAAGGCGTGATGCACAACCACCGCGTGCTCAAACAAGCCACTCGCGTAGGCTTAGCGCTTGACCTCAAACCTGGCGGCCGGATTCTTGGACATATGCCGCTGTACCACGTAGCCGGTTTATATATGGGTTTTGTCCCGGCGCTCACGCTTGGCGCTTGCTTTGTCAATATGCCGCAATGGGAGACCACCCACGCACTCGATTTGCTCGAACACGAGCGCATCACCGCCTTCGGTGGGATCCCCACGCATTTTGTCGATTTGGTCAACCACCCCTCTGTCACGCAGCGAGATCTATCGAGCGTCGAAAATGCCTGGATTGGTGGCTCGCCTGTCATGCAAGCAACGTTTGAGAAATTTAAAACGGTGCTCGGTCTTAAACAACTCATGTCTACCTACGGCATGACTGAAAATACCATTTCAACAAGTTTTAATCGTCTGTCAGATCCGATCGAAGTGTGCTGCCAAAATCGTGCGCCGATTCTGGGCCCGAGCGAAGTCAAAATCATCGACCCCGTTACGCAAAATGAGCAGCCTCGCGGTTCAGTTGGTGAGATTTGGTGTCGTGGTGAAACCGTCATGCTGGGCTATTACAAAAATCCCGAAGCGACGCGTGCCACCATCACCCCAGAGGGTTGGCTTAAAACCGGGGATCTAGGGCGTTTTGACGACGAGGGTTTTTTGTCTGTAACTGGCCGTTTGAAAGATATGTATAAAACAGGCGGTACAAACGTGTACCCAGCGGAAGTTGAACAGTTTCTTGTGCAACACCCTGCGATTGCAATCGTCGCAATCGTGGGTGTGCCTGATACACGGTTAGATGAAGTGGGCTTTGCCTTTGTTCAGACACACCCCGGCATGCAAATGACTCATGCTGAGTTACGTGCGTTTTGCAAAGGCAAGTTAGCCGATTACAAAGTCCCGCGTTATTTAAAGTTGCTCGCAGCGATTCCGCGCACCGCGACCGGAAAAATTCAGCGCTCAGCGCTGCTAGAACTCGCCGGCGCTGAACTCACCCAAACGAATCACTCGATACCGGGATAGACATCTGCCCCGTAGACCCTTCGTACCTCTTTAAGCAACTCGCCGCGCGGCGGCGCATAAGTCATACGCTTACTAATGAAGTGACCCGTGAGGCGTTGAATTTTGACGGCGGTTTCGCCCATCTTGGTCAAGGCCACGGTACCATTCAAAATCGGCACACCATCCACATCGTGAATATTGGCATGGGCCAGCATTGCCATTACCACGCCACCGGCGGCGATAATCACCTCGGCACCTTTGTCGATGCCACGCCGCGCAGCTTGACGAAACTCTTCAAAAATTGCCTCACGCGCCACGGCATGTTCTGGCGCCTCTGAAAACCCCGGGGCCAAATCAGGCAGATTGTGAACCTTCATCGCCTCAAGAGAAGCCATTCTGGGATAAAACCCGTAGCGATGAACGTTTTCTAAGACACGCGGCGTAAATTTTGGATTGACCGTCACGAGCGTATAAAGCGTGCCCATCATGCACGCAATACTCAACGTCGATTCGCATAGCCCCAACACCGGGATTGTCAATAGTTCGCGCAACTCTCTAATTCCGGGATCGGTGATATTGCCCAGTAAGAAACCGTCATAGCCTTCTTTTTGTGCTCTCAGGCCATTCGCAATCACCTCGGCGACGTCAACGTATTCGGGATAGCGGTACTGGTCCGCCACCCCGCCGCCCCGTTTGAGCCCATGCGCCTCTATTTGCGTGTCAGGATCGGCAGCATGAACGATCTGTTTATTGAGCGCTGCGCCGTAGTTACCGAACGCATCAAAACGCGAAAAACTCTGATACCAAAGTCGCATGTCAACACTCACAGTGAATGAAGCTAGCCGGGCTGTCTCGGCGCGCCGGGCAATCCGGGTATGGTACCTAACCAAGGCATGGCAGAGTCGCACCAAATTTGCTTTTTTGGACTCAGCTGACCGCGTTGCGCCAAGGCGCCGATGCGCAAACCAAAAATCTTTTGATCAACTTCGGTGGTGGCATAGATGGATGTGCCGCAATTCGAGCAGAAAGCCTGCAAGCGCTTGGCTCCGCTCTCGGCAGTTTTCAAGTACGTCTTGGGCTCGCCCGCCAATATTCTAAAGTTTTCTTTTTTCGCTGGAACATTCACGCGAAACGCTGAGCCGGTAATCGTCTGACAATCGGTGCAGTGACAAATCGCGACAGCTGCAGGATCGATCACTGCCTCGTAGCGAATTTGCCCACAGTGACAGGCGCCGTTTACGTTCATGGGTGCTCCACTTTGACAGGTCTATGGCCAAAAAATGCGGCAGCGCAACAATGTCGCGGCTTACTTTACTTACTACTTACTAACGAGAGCGTACAACATTTTAAACAAACCGCTGTCCACTTTCTTGCACCAAGAGTCAGCCGAGTCGCGAGCGGATGCGTTGCGGCGCCTGAAGCCGCGCTGTACAGTGCAGCTTATATCGCGTGCTAGAGCAACATTTTTGAGGCGCGCTTGATTCCTTGACCTTCATGGCAAAAATGACAAACACTGCTGCAACAAACAAAGAACAATCTGCCGACCCGGTCAGCGCCCAGGCTGCGACAATTCCGATTTTGGTGTCTTTGAGTTTCTGTCATTTTCTCAATGACTTAATTCAATCCTTGATCCCGGCACTTTATCCCTTACTCAAAAGCGAGTTCAGCCTAGACTTCACACAGATCGGCATCATCACTCTCGCCTTTCAATTGACCGCCTCGCTTTTGCAACCGACGGTAGGCTTTTATACAGATAAAAACCCCATGCCCTTTTCACTCGCAATTGGCATGGGTTCGACGCTGATCGGTTTGCTGTTGCTCGCAGTCGCGCCAAGTTACGCAATGATTTTGATTGCAGCCGGCCTCATCGGTACAGGCTCTGCCATCTTTCACCCAGAGGCTTCACGCGTCGCGCGCATGGCCTCTGGCGGAAAATTTGGCTCGGCACAAGCGTTCTTTCAGGTTGGTGGAAACGTCGGCCAAGCTGTCGGCCCACTGCTCGCAGCGTTTATTGTGTTGCCGCACGGTCAAACGGCAATCGCCTGGGTGTCTTTGGCTGCACTAATCGCGATCGTGTTCTTAACACGCATCGGAAAATGGTATGGCGCTCACATCAAGCCCAGCAACAAATCAACGATAACGGCGAGCGCAAACCCAGCATCAGATTTACCGCGGGCCCGCATGCTATTTTTAATCACAATATTGATGCTGTTACTGTTTTCAAAAAATGTCTACAGTGCGAGCCTGACCTCTTTCTTTACTTTTTATTTGATCGAGCGTTTTGATCTACCGGTGCAAGCCGCTCAGGTCCAGCTCTTTATCTTTATGGCCGCGATCGCGATTGGCACCCTGATCGGCGGGGCACTCACAGATCGCCTGGGCCGCAGGCCCATGATTTGGATTTCGATCCTGGGCACACTGCCATTTACCCTTGCCTTGCCCTACGCGGATCTATTCTGGACTGGCGTGTTAACGATCATTATCGGCTTGCTCATGGCGTCCGCGTTTCCGGCAATTCTGGTCTTTGCCCATGAGGTGATGCCCGGTCGCGTCGGTTTTGTGTCCGGCATGTTCTTCGGCTTTTCGTTTGGCCTAGGCGGTCTCGGGGCAGCGGTGATGGGATGGCTAGCCGACTTGAACGGGATGAGCTTCGTTTATCAGCTCTGTTCGTTTTTACCCATTCTTGGACTCGTCGCCTGTTTTTTACCAGATATGGTCGCTGAGCGACGCAAATACCAGCAAGCGCATTAATTCACCTTACTAATCACTGTTGAGACGATCTATGAATCCACGTACCGCAAAACTTAGAGCACTCATTGCCGCAGGCGGCCCCGGAATCGTACCTGGTGCGACCGACTGCTTCACGGCAAAATTGATTGAACAAGCTGGTTTTCCAGCTGTTTATGTTACGGGTGGGGGCACTGCAAATACGTACTTGGGTGGACCAGATATTGGTTTAATCACACTAAATGAACTGGCCAGTCAGGTCGAAAGAATTTCAGATGCCGTCTCAGTGCCCGTCATTGCCGATTGTGATACTGGCTTTGGAGGCGTAGCCAACGTCAAACGCACCATCAAGTTGTACGAACGGATCGGGGCTGCCGGTTTGCATATCGAAGATCAGGTGTTTCCCAAACGCTGCGGGCACTTCGAAGGTAAGTCAGTCGCACCGGTCGAAGAAATGTTGTATCGCTTACAAGCCGCCCTGGATGCGCGTACCGATCCGAACTTTGTCATCATCGCCCGTACAGATGCACGTGGCCCCGAAGGCTTAGACAAAGCCATCGAGCGCGCACACGCGTATCGCGAAATCGGCGCTGACATGGTGTTCGTCGAAGCCCCTAACAGCCTCGAAGAATTGCAGCGCATCAGCAAAGAGTTCAAGGGGACTCCGATGGTCGCCAACATGATCGAACGCAGCCGCACGCCACTTGTGCCCGAGAAAGAATTACTTGCCATGGGTTTTAACGTCATTCTCTATGCAAACGCCGCGCTGTACCTTGGCTCCTTCGCCATCAAACAAGGGCTCGAGGTGCTGCGTAAAGAGGGCACCACCGAAAGCATGCTCGATCGCATGACTTCCTTCCAAGAACGACAAAAATTAGTTGGGCTTGATAAGCTCGATGCAGCTGAGCGCGATTTAGTGGCACGGGTCGATGCGCGTCGCAAAAAATAACGATGAACCAGCTTAGGCTATCACTTGGTAAATGGCTGGCCACCTATCTCACCGAAGAAATACAGGTTGGCTCGACCGCGCCGCCCTCTAATCCACTCCATCTACAAGAAACGTTGCGTCCCGGCGACGTTCTTCTTATGGAGGGGCGCACAAGAATAAGCTCTGCCATCAAATATTTAACACAGTCGACCTGGTCACACGCTGCGCTATTTATTGGGTCCGGTTATCTTGGTGATCGTGCACCTGAAGATCACTGCTTGATCGAAGCCGACGCCGTTCGGGGCGTCTGCAGCACTAGCCTCGAACGTTTTTCACACTTACACACCAGAATCTGTCGACCGATCGGTTTGAGCAGCACAGAGTGCGAGCAAGTGATTCAGTTTGCGCTTTCGCAACTTGGGCACCAATATGACCTGCGCAATGTGTTTGATCTAGCCCGCTATCTGTTCCCGACGCCACCGATCCCAACTCGGTTTCGACGCAAGTTGCTTGCGCTTGGTAGCGGCGATCCGACTCGCGCCATTTGCTCGACCCTCATTGCACAGGCATTCGAAACGATTCACTACCCAATCATTGCTCGCGACAAAAACGCTTTGTTATACACGTCACATTCGTCATTTGGACCACCAAATTTTGAGCCCAAGCACTTTAGTCTTTTAACGCCGCGCGATTTTGATGTTTCACCCTACTTCCAAATCATCAAGCCAACACTAGAAGGCGGGTTTAATTTTCACGACCTCGAGTGGGCGCAATAGGCATTGAGCGCTTTCTAGCGCGTATATTTTTTCTCTAATACTCTTTTAGTCAAATAGCACTGCTCACTCGGTCGTTTTAAGACCAATTTCCTTAATGAGTTTTCCCCATTTGCTCAGATCAGCACTCAGCAAATCCCTCAAAGCCTCAGGCGTACCGCCCCCCGGAATCAACCCTTGTCGGGCTAGGCGTTCGCGAATTTCAGGCATCTTCAGCACCACATTGATGCTCTCGTTGAGCTTCAGAATGACATTGTTTGGCGTGCCCGTCGGGGCAAAAATACCAAACCAGCCAACCACCTCGAACCCTGGTAAGCCTGATTCATCAACGGTTGGCACATCAGGGATCATCTCGACGCGGTGCTTAGAGGTCACAGCAAGCGCGCGTAACTTACCAGACTTCAAATGCGGTAACGCAGCAGGAATCGTTGAAAAATACATCTGCACACGCCCCGCGACCGTATCGATCACTGAAGAGCCACCGCCTTTATAGTTCACGCTCTCCATCTTAATATCTGCCATCTTCTTGAAAAGCTCACCCGCCAAATGTGCGGTGGTGCCGTTGCCTGAGTTGGCATAGTTAAGTTGACCCGGCTGTTTCTTTGCTAAGGCAATGAACTCTTGCACATTATTGACGGGTAACTGAGGATTGACCACCATGATCAGCGGCGCGGCACAGGCCAGAATAATGGGCGATAGATCTTTGACCGGATCGTAAGACAGCTTTGAATAAAGCCAGGGACTCATTGGCAATGAGGTGATTGGCATTACCAAGGTGTAGCCGTCAGGTGTTGCTCGAACGCCCTGCTCAACGCCTATATTGCCCGCCGCGCCCGGTCGATTATCCACAACCAACGACTGCCCGAGCAATTCGCTCAGTTTGAGCCCAATTGTGCGCGCCGTAAAGTCAGTGCCACCACCCGCCTCTGAAGGCACAATCAAATGAATCGCACGATTGGGATAATTGCTTGCCTGAGCCCAACTCGAACCGATTTTAGACAGGGATGCCGCCGCCAAGCTACCCAACAATAATTGCCTTTTATTCATGTTTTGTCTCCACTGCTTTTTATTTTTGAAATAGAGTCATGTGAGTTTACGAGAGATTTTGCCTCTAAAGATCAAAATATCGACACATTCAGCCGATATAATCAATACAAACGAAAAACATAAAGCCACTCAGGAGACATCATGGGCATGCGCATATGGTATCAATCCATGACTCAACTCGCGACGTTAACCAACTATCGCAAGGCACTTGAAGAACACGCAAAAAAATATTGCTCTGACGGCACGAAAATTGTTTTTAACGGCGTCTCTGAAGACAACTATCACGGCCGGATGCCCGCCGAAGTCTTGCAATACAGCTATGCAAAACTGATCCTCCAAACCGAAGTGATCGACATTTGCCGTGCCGCCGAAAAAAATAAATTTGATGCAGTGATTCTTGGCAGCTTTAGTGAACCCTTTTTACCAGAGATCAGATCTTTGCTGAACATTCCGGTGATTTCAATGCCTGAATGCACGCTTTTAGTCGCCTGTTCAATGGCCGAGAAATTTGCACTGACCACCCTCGCACCCGCAAACGTCAAACGCGTCAAGGCGCTTATTAAACGCCACGGTATTGAAAGCCGTGTATCGGGCTATTACTCGCTTGCACACCCTGTTGATGAAGATATTTTGAATGTGGCGCTTAAAAAGCCCAAACAGGTTATCACTGATTTTTTAGCAACCGCAGAACAAGCCAAAGCAGACGGCGCGGATCTCATTGTGCCGGCAGAAGGCGTTTTAAACTTGATCATTGGGCGAAGCAATATCAACCCGATCGGTCGGCTCTCAGTGCTCGACTGTGTATCGACCTCATTTTTGTATGCCGAAATGATGATCAATATGCAACGTAGACTCGGTATCGGGATTGGACGCATGGGTAGCTATGCGATGCCTCCGGCAGACTTGCTGGCCGAACTTGATGCGGTCACGCAAGCAAAAGCAAGCGCCAAAGTAAAAACAAAAAAATAAACGACTGATAAAAAAGGATTGATGTTATGGTGGGTTGGCGCGCAAAACTTGGATTTCTGGTACCGGCTGGGACACCCACCGTCGAACCAGAGATGTTTGAGATGGCCCCAAAGGGGGTATCTGTGCACTTTGGTCGGATGATTTCTCGCGGTGCCGACGGCACACTGAACGGCATCGAAGCGCGTATCGCGACACAGATCGAACATCTGGATGAATCTGTTGAGATGCTATCGATGATTAAACCTGACGTCATTGCGCTGGCGCATACGGCCACGAGCTATTACCTCGGACGCGAAAAAGAAGCGGACCTAACCAAACGTTTAGAAGATCGTTTCGGCCTGCACTTCATCACCGCCTTTGGCAGCGTCATCGCTGCACTCAACGCACTAGGCATAAAAAAAGTTGCGCTAGGAACGCCTTATGACGAAAATCTGACGATGCAAGGAAAACAAAACCTTGAAAGCTACGGCATCGAAGTCGTCAACTTTGATTGGCTACGCAATGTTCGCAGCATCTTTGAAGAACCACCAAACCGAGCTTATCGCTTAGGGAAGTCGGTCGACGTCCCTCAAGCGCAAGCCATTTTTTTAAGTGGCGTCGGAATGCCAACTGTGTCTATTGTCGGCGCCCTCGAACAAGATTTAGGCAAGCCCGTGATCTCAAGTTCAAGCGCCATGATGTGGAACGCATTGCGCTTGGCTGGAGTTGCGCCGGTATTGCCGGGATACGGGTCACTATTGGCCTAGATATCAGAGTGCCACGTTGCAGACCTTATACACGAACTGATGATGACAAGAGGTGCACCTTGAACCGATTACTCGCGCTACTGTTAACGCTACTAAGCCTGTCCGTAAGTTCTGCGCAGGCGCAAGAGTTTCCGAATCGACCTGTGCGCATCATCACGCCCTATGCGGCGGGCGGTGGCATCGATCTTCTAACGCGTACCGTCGCGCAACGCTTGGGACAGGTCTGGAATCAACAGGTGATCGTTGAAAATCGTCCGGGCGCAGGTGCCACAATCGGCTACGCCGCAGCCGCAAAGGCCCTACCCGACGGTTATACGCTGGTGGCTGCAGCAAACCCCCTCGGTATTGGTCCGGTCGTTTATGCGAACCTCCCATATGATGCTCACCGCGACTTTATGCCGATCGGTTTACTGGCCACAGCTCCTGAGGTCTTAACGGTCAACGCCGCCTCGCCCTATCGCAGCGTTGCCGACCTTGTGAATGCCGCAAAACAGACACCTCGTCCCCAAAACTTCGGTTCCGCCGGTAGCGGTACCCTAGCGCACTTGGCAGCTGAGTCGTTCAATACTGCTGCAAACCTCAATGCCCAACATGTTGCTTACAAAGGCAGCTCGTCCGCTCTTGCAGACTTACTTGGTGGACAAATCGACTGGATTTTTGATTCCCCAGCTGCGATTATGTCGAATTTACAGGCAGGTAAGCTTCGTGCCTTGGCCAGCGCTGCGCCAGAGCGATCGCCTCAACTGCCTAACGTTCCCACGATGACTGAAGCAGGGTTTCCAAATTTAGATTTTAGAATTTGGCTTGGTTTAATGGCGCCTGCCGGCACACCGACAACTGTGATCACCCAAATTGAAACTGCAATCGCAACGAGCATGAAAGACTCTGCCTTGCGAAAAACGCTCGAAGGACAGGGGTGGGATATTGCGGGGACCAGCGCCAAAAGTTTCGAAGACTTTCTCAAGACAGAACTACCGAAACTCGCCCAATCCGCACGCGCTGCCAAAGTCAAAGCCGACTAATCGCTGCACTTCTCGAGGCTCAGGAGCACACGCTGATGTATAAAAAAATAAAAGTTCAACCGCTCGCCGGCGCCTTGGGCGCCGAGGTCTTTGGCATCGACCTTTCAGCCGAGCTCGACCCAGCGACCTTTGCAGAAGTTCGCCAGGCGCATCTCGAGCATCTCGTGATTTTCTTTCGCGAGCAAAATGCTTCAGATCTCGACTTAGCCCGTTTTGCCCGAAATTTTGGCGAACTCGCCATGCTCCCACCGCATCGTCAAGCGCCAGGAAATTTTCCTGAGTTGCTGGTCATCGACAAGAAGCCTGAGGGCACGCTGGTGTTTGGCTGGGAATGGCATACCGATACCAGTCACTTAGAGATTCCTCCGCTGGGCTCGGTGTTGGCCGCACGTATCTTGCCCTCTGTGGGTGGCGATACACTCTTTGCCAATCAGTACCTGGCGTATGACACACTCTCTGCGGGCATGAAGGCTATGCTGAAGGATCTGCGCGCGGTCCACTCGAATGGCCGGATTTTGGCCTCTCTGGCCGTCGACGATATCCTGCCACCCGGGCAAGACTGCGCTGCGCAAGCAACACTCTCGTCGGTACACCCCGTGGTTCGAACCCATCCGGACACTGATAAAAAAGCGCTTTACGTCAATGTGATGCACACCGAGCGGTTTGAAAATATGACCGTTACCGAAAGTGCGCCACTTCTAAAGTATTTATATGACCACGCAACGCGCCCTGAATTCAGCTGCCGGTTTCGCTGGCAACCCGGGTCGATTGCCTTTTGGGACAATCGTTGCTGCCAACATCTGGCACTGGCCGACTATCCTGGACAACGCCGTTTAATGCACCGCGTTCAAATTCGCGGCTCTACGCCCGTTTAAAAAATTTAAACATACATCATGAAAAACTTTCTCAGATTACGCTTTTTTGCTTTGGCCTTCACCTGTTCACTGTGCTTGCTATGCACTTTTGGGATGACTGAAAGCTTTGCACAAACCTATCCCACCCGAACCATTCGTTTGATTGTGCCCTACGCCGCAGGCGGTGGCACCGACGTGCTGGGCAGAGCATTGGCACAAAAACTCACTGAGGCGTTGGGTCAATCAGTCATCGTTGAAAACCGCCCGGGTGCCGACGGCATGATTGGCTCTGAAGTCGTTGCCCGAGCCACCGCCGATGGTTACACGCTGCTCTTTAACTCGAGTAGCCACGGCATCAACCCATCGATTCATCCTAATATTAATTTTGACACCATGCGAGACCTGCGTTGTATTAGTCAAACGGCATCGCAGCAAATGATCTTGGTAGTTCATCCCTCGTTACCAGTTCATTCGGTCAAAGAACTCATTGCCTATGCAAAAGCCAATCCCAACGTCTTAAATTTTTCGTCCTCATCCAAGGCAACCCAATTACCAATGGAACTGTTTAGCTGGATGGCAGACATACGCATGACTAACATCCTGTACAAAGGCTCAGGCCCTGCAACAACAGATTTACTCGCAGGACGAATTCAAACAAGTTTCGGTGGAGCCGCTTCAGTCGTTCCACACATCAATGCCGGCAAGCTGCGCGCACTCGCGATTGGCGATAATCGGCGCTCGCCACTCACGCCTGACATTCCAACACTTGCCGAAGAGGGCTTGCCAGATTTTTATTCTGTCCTGTGGTCGGCAATGTTTGCCCCTTCGGGTACGCCACCTGCCATCATTAACCGATTAAATGCGGAGCTGGTCCGTATCTTGAAAGACCCTCAATTCAAAGCAAAGACCGCACAGCAAGGGTTCGAGAACGATGGCACAACATCGCAAGCCTGCGACAGCTTCGTTCAACGCGAAATTACAAAATGGGCTGATGCGATCAAACAAGCGGGGATCAAGCCCGAGTGATCATTTGTGCGCCGCAACAAATCTTTAGACTGCGTCCTGAATCCCTAGGCAAAGAATCTGTTGCGAGACCCGTGCAACGGTAGTAATCTCATCGACACAAATCATTTTCAAAGAGGCTCGTCATGTCCGTGCACAATCTAAATATCAAACAACAGTCTGACGCGGTTCAGAAAGCCAAAATTCATCTTGCTGCTGCAAATCGTCTTGCCGTGCTCGACGACCTGCATGAAGGCATTGACAATCACTTTACGATGATCGTACCCGGACGCAAAGACCAGTATCTGATTTCGCCTTTTGGCATGCATTGGTCAGAAGCGCGCGCAAGCGACATGATGATCTTTAACGAAAAAGGCGAAACGCTTGAGGGTGTTGGCGTCGTTGAGCGTTCAGCGATGTGTATTCACGCACCGGTGCACCGCATCGCGGGTGCCAATGTCGTCTTGCATACCCATCAACACTGGGCGCTGACTCTCAATCTGCTACAAAATAACCGGTTGTTACCAGCCAGCCAGTCAGCAGCGTTTTTTATGGGCATCACAGGCTATGACGATACCTACACTGGTGTGGCTGACGGCCTGAGCGAAGGCGAGCGTCTCGCCCATCAAGTCGGCAACAAAAAAGTACTCTTCATGAAAAATCATGGCGTACTCGTGGTGGGTGACACGGTGGCTGAGGCCTACAAACGCTTGTACAAACTCGAGCGCGTCTGTCGTGCGCAAGTGCTTGCCATGAGCACTGGTCAACCGATTCAAGTGTTGTCAGATGAAGTTGTGCATGCCGTTCAAAATCCAGCACCAGGAGACAGTCATTCACGCCAAGAGCGCGATGAATTGTTCTTCGATGCCATGATGCGTGTTTTAGATCGCGAATTGCCAGGCTACGCCGACTAAGCTTGTACCTGCTAAAAATCCCGTCTTGGCTTAGGCGGGATTCAGCGGCGCCTGCCAAGCTGCGGCGGGCATCGTGACTCCACCTCTAAAGCCTGGCTCAACCGAGCCATAACGCTGCGCCCACTCGGGCGAGAGCGGCCGCGCCGCTGGCGATGACAGCCACAAACGCAATAAATGCCGTTTACGTGTTGGGTCACTCCAGTCTTCAAACACGGTGCGATCATGCAGCAAGGTGTGGTTATGAACAAACTGCATATCCCCTGCTTCTAAACGCATCAAAAAATTCAGATCGGCGCTATTCGCTAGGGCATCAAAACAATCAAGGGCTTCAACGTGCAGGGGTGTCAGGCGCATGGCGTCTTCAAAGCGTTGAGCAGAGTCAATGTACTGACGCTGATAGATTGTAGACAACAAGCCTTGGTGCCAACTAAAAACAGGAATTTCAAAAAAAGGCTTTTGCCCTGCTGCCACCTCGCCACGACGATCGGTTGCGATCGGATCAAAGAGCGCCGCAGCCAAGTGAGGATACTGAGCCCGCATTTGGTTGTAAATCGTATTAGAAGATACCAAGGCTGAATCACCACCCGCTTTCGCCTGTTGCAGACACACTAACCCCACGATATCGCTTGAATCTGTATGAAAGGTTTGCCGTTCATGCGTCTGATAAATCCGAACATTCGGGTCCTTCGCATCTAGGCCCATATCGATGACATGGCCCAGCACATGCCCTTTTGAGTTTTGCGGTCGCGGATGGCCTAGATGCGTGCCAATGCCATAGAACGCGGCTGCCGTGATCTCGCGCGACCACTGCCGTACGGGTAGCGAGCGAATCAACGCAAAGCCGCACCCAGACAACAGTGCATCGTGAATGTCTTTCAGGCGCGGGCCTAACCTCGGCAGCACGAAGGATTCTCGATTAATTTGCGTCAGGTCAACGTTGATACCCAGACAAGAGGTTGCCGCCTGCTCAAGCTCAGTCAAATCCTTAGGCGTCAACTCGTGTTGCCAGTGTTGCTTGGTTGATTCTTCTGGCCCGAGCCAGGCGCTGGGGCCAGAGATCTCGGGGGGTAATGCGTCGACTCGCATGTGGTGCTCTCTATATGCACTATGATGAAACTCATTGTAAGCTGCTCGCTTCGGCCAAAAATTCAAAGCCCTATGCAAGATAATCTGACAGTGGTTGCCTTAACGGGTCTAATTTTTGTCGCAGCAGGACTCGTCAAAGGCGTGCTTGGCATGGGACTGCCAACAGTCGCCATTGGCTTTTTAGGGCTCGTCATCGCTCCAGTCGAAGCTGCCGCCATGCTTGTCTTGCCTTCGCTGATCACCAACGTATGGCAATTAATCGCAGGGCCCAACTTCAGAGCATTAAGCAAACGCTTCGGCACCTTGCTACTTGGAATCTGTTTAGGCACCCCCTTTGGCGTGAGCTTCATTACTAGCGGCAACACGCAGATTGTCACCGCGGGCCTGGGGGTCGTTCTCACAATTTATGGCGCCTTTGGTTTGAGCGCAGCGCGTCTCACCGTTGCACCAAAATCAGAATGGTGGCTGTCACCTTTCATGGGATTTTGCACAGGCGTCTTGATGGGCGCTACCGGAATTTCAGCCCTCCCCGTCGCGCCTTACTTTACCGCGCTCAACTTAAAGAAAGACGATCTGATCCAGGCACTTGGCCTCTCGTTTACCGTATCTTCTTTTGCCTTAGCCCTGGGATTATTGATCACAGGTCAGTTTCAGCTGACAGTGGCCGCAGCCTCATTGGTTGCATTGATCCCAGCCTTTGCTGGAATGTTTGTAGGCCAAAAGCTGCGCGACAGAATGCCTCAGGCGTTATTCAAAAAATGTTTTTTTAGTGGCTTGCTGCTGCTCGGGGTTTACATGACCTATCGCGCAATCACCTTCATATAAGGTTGGCTAAGTGTTAAACCAAGCGATACACACGCTCTGCGGTTGCGCTAAATAACGCGGCCTTCTCGCTCGCTGAATAATCTTTTGCTAAACGCTTAAAGCCGTTCCAGAGCACTTGATAACTAAACATCCCCTTATCAACCGGAAAATTACTTTCGAACATACACCTATCAACGCCAAAATATTCAAGACAGGTTTCAAAGTACGCCCGCCAAGCTACGGCCAATTGTTCTGACGCCGGCGGGGTTGACTCATGATCAAAGCGGATACCAAACACCGGCATACCTGCCCCACCCATTTTGATGACGGTATTGGGCAAGCTGGCAACAAGTGCAATGCCCGCGCGCCACTGCTTAAACATATCAGTCATGTCCGCAGCGTGAGGCCCAACGCCGACCGGCCCGCCAAAGTGATCCACAATCACCGTGACGTTTAGATTGGCTTTCGCGAGTTGGTAGATTTCTTCAAGCTGCGTGTGATATGCCCACACATCTAACGAGAGTCCAAGTAATCCAAGTTGCGCGACGCCTTTGCGAAACGCTGTATCGGCCATTAAGCCCTTGGGCGGTGGTGCTGCAGTGCTGGATTGAACATCTAGGCTGCTGTGCCAGACCACAGGGTTGCGCACCCCCCGTAATCTGCCACCCGCGCTATGCGCCATCAATTCAAGTACTGACGCAACCCGATCTCCCAATTGCAAATCTGCACCCGCAACAATGCCGGCGCAGGCACGTGCAGAACCATAGATACCACTGGCAGCCATCGCCGCGATACCCGTCACAAACTCAACCTCGCCAAGAGGCGCAAGCTCACTAGGCCCATCTTTGCGCAACATCGAGCGACATTGAACAAACACGGTCGACACCACTTTGTGACCTGCGTTCATATCCGCCAGTAGGTCATGAAACAGATAAGGGTTGTCTGCGCGATCCCACAAATGATGATGTGGATCCACAATCTTCAGCTCAGGCTCAAGAATCGCCTCAGTGTGCAGAGCAAGCCACTCTGGGCGTACCGCGCTATGAGGGTTCCTTTCGACTGTCTGTGCCATGATTTGCCTTGTGATCGCTACTTCGCGACGTAATCTTTTGGACGGAACATCTCAAACAGAGTGTTGACTTCGACGTAATCCCCCTGATAGCCGCAACGGCCTAAGGGCTTTGCTGCTGCCGTATCAAAGATACCGTCTTTCAAAAATGCATCATTAATATGCACACCGACCACTTCGCCGAGCGTCAACCAAGTATTGATCAACGCACCTTTCGCATCAGTGAGTTGCGTGGTGCTAATCAGTTTGCACTCAAGCGCGGCAATGGCATTGGTGATACGCGGGGGCTTGACCATGGTCGAGGCGGTTGCCGCCAAACCGGCAAGTTTCATTTCGTCAACGCCAGGAGCCACCGACGATGAAGTGATGTTCATTTCTTGGGCTAAGTCAGCACCGCAGAAATTTGCCACAAACTCACCAGTTTCGTCAGCGTTATTACAGCTGTCTTTGCGTTCGCCGCTGGTGCAAAAGCCGATGACTGGTGGGGTTTCGGCAAAGGCATTAAAAAAACTATAGGGTGCTAAATTGACACGGCCCTGCTTGTCTATGGTCGAAATCCACCCAATCGGACGCGGCGCGATGATGGCCTTGAATGGGTTATGGGGAAGACCGTGGCCTTTGCTAGGTTCGTAAAAATAGTCGCTCACGTTAGGATCCTTTGTAATTTTTTGATTCTGAAACAACACACAAAACGGCTCACAGTACCGTAGCACAGAGCGAGACAAAAGACGAGAGGTCAGACCTCTGGCCTTTGAAATAAGCCAAGCTAACCGAATTGCATCAAATCCACATTTGATATTGTCATTTTGAAACTCTCCCTTTAGACTCTAACCTATCTTATCTAGATTTACTTCAGTCAATCATTGAAAGGTAAAACGATGACCGAGCCAACACGTGACGAAAACTATCGCGGGGTGTTTGATACCGCTCTTGGGTACGGCAATCGCCCTGCTGTTATTGTGGTTGACTTTGTCAAAGCCTACACGACTCCAGGGGCTCCATTTTTCGGCCAAGGTGTTGTCGATGCGGTACAGCATTCGATACCCTTACTAGAGGCGGCACGCGTCGCTAAAGTGCCAGTGCTGTATACCCAAGTGGTCTACCATCCCTCAGGGGCAGACGGTGGCTTATTTTTTAAGAAAGTACCGTCACTCAAACTTTTTGTAAAAGGCGAACCCCTTGGAGAAATAGACTCCCACATTACGCCTCAGCCTCAAGATTTCATCATCACTAAACAATACCCAAGCTGTTTTTTTGGAACCTCGTTGGGCTCAACGCTTAAAAGCCTAGACATCGACACCATTGTGCTAATTGGCTGCTCAACCAGCGGTTGTGTCAGGGCAACTGCGGTAGACGGAATTCAGTACGGCTACCGAGTCATTGTTCCACGCGAATGCTCAGGTGATCGGCATGACGGCCCACACGACGCGGCGCTGTTTGATATCAACGCCAAATATGGCGACGTTGTCCCTAAGGCAGAGGTTGTTGGTTGGTTTAACAAGCTTGTTAGTGAGTAACATGCAGACACCAGCCCTCACCATTGTTAAAGACTGGCCACGCGCGTCGATTCAAAACTATCCCGTCTTTTTACAAGCTTCTTCTAGCCAATTTAGCGATGCGACCGAGGGGGTTGGTTCACTCAAATGTGCTTTGAGTCGATTGGCGGGCACGACCCGACTCATCGGCACAGCCCTACCTGTTTGGACCTCTCCGGGGGATAATCTAGCGCCTTACGCCGCTCTACGGGTCGTTCAACCCGGCGATGTCTTAGTCGTCTCCAGTTCAACTTATACCGGCTGTGCTCTTTTGGGCGACCACATTACAGGTCTTCTAAAAAACGCCAAGGGTGCGGGCCTGATTACAGACGGTTTGGTACGTGATCTTGACGGCTTACGCCAGCTCAACTTACCAGTCTACGCTGCTGGTACCTCTCCTTTGGCACCAACTAAAATCGGTCCAGGCGCAGTCGGACTGCCCATCACTCTGGGGTCAGTTGTCATACACGCTGGAGATTTAATCGTTGCAGACGACGATGGCATCGTCGTTATCCCTCCCTCAAAGTTTGCCATCACCTCAGAAAAGCTCATTGCAATACGCAAACAAGATGAAAAACTTGAACAGCGTATCCGAGGCGGTGCGACCGAGCCGCCCGATTTTTCACAACTTCTTGAGCGCTCGGGCGTTCGGTGGTTAACATGAAAAAGAGAGAAATAGAAAAATCTTCCGAGCTTTGGGCAACTACCATTGCTTCAGCCTCAACACGTATCGCTAACCAATCGCTTTCTCCAGTCGACTTGCTCGAAGCATACCTTGACCGCATCGAAGCGGTAGACACTCGAATCCACTCTTATATCCATGTCGCTGCTGCGCATGCCCGCCAAGCAGCTGCACAAGCTGCAGCCGACATTGCTGCAGGGCATTGGAAAGGACCGCTGCACGGCCTACCTTTTGCCGTAAAAGATAACTACGACGTCGCTGGCATGCCGGCCACCGCGGGCTCGCGCTTACGTCTGAACCATATGCCAAGTCGTGACGCCAACTGAGGCAAGGGCTATTCTAGGCATCTCACCAGGATGGTGATTAGATATTTTTTGCAGTGCAGCATTCCGTATTTTCGGTATTATTTTTAATGTCAGGCTGCTATTCTAAAGTCACTGTTCAAAATAATTAGAGACATCACCATGCAAACAAGCTCTCCCGCACGTGTTCAAGTTTTTTGGCAACCCGGTTGCTCATCCTGTTTGCGTACAAAAGAATTTTTAACCAAGCAAGGGATAGACTTTGAATCGATCGATGTGCATAACGATCCGACTGGAATGGATAAGTTACGTGCCTTGGGTGCGCGTAGCGTTCCAGTCGTCGCGCTCGGCGGCAAGTACACCCTTTGCCAATCATTTAATGATGTCATCAAATTTCTAGATCTCAAAACAAAACTGATGGATCCTTTGCCACCAGAGCAATTGGCAGCCAAGCTAGATATTGTGTTACAGACTGCAATACGACTGATTAAACAATTTAAGCCCGGCCAGTTACGTGAAAACTTTCGTGATCGTAATCGTAACCCCGCGGGTACCGCTTTTCACGTCTTTCGGGTGGCTCAAATGGGCATTGAAGCCGCACACCTCATTGATCTAAAGTTTGAAAGCTTCAACGAAGTTGCGCCTGATGACTGGGACGCCGAAGACTTGGCAAAGTGGGGACAAACAGTACGTCAGGAACTGAGCGCTTGGTGGGCCAGTGAGAAAGATCGAACGCTTTCGTATTTGGTCCCTACCTATTACGGTCGGTGCTCAATGCACGATGTGTTTGAGCGCACAACTTGGCATGCTGCCCAACACACTCGCCAAATGAGCTTGATGCTGGAAACCTATGGCATCATACCTGATGGTGCTTTGACCGCTGAAGATCTAAAGGGCTTGCCCGTACCAGATGAAGTCTGGGACCGCTAAATTTTCACGTTGGTACGCGAGCGCCAGGCATCAAGCTCGCGATCGTTATCTCAATAATGCATTCGATCCAATCGCCAGCACCCCTGAAGCATTTTCTGCTCAAATCAAAGCCGACTATGCGCGTTGGGCCAAGTGTTCAAGGACGCCAATCTTAAGCAATAACCCCCGTCGCACACAAAAACACGACCCTCACCATCAAAACTGATCTCACAATCAACACCGGGAGCCACAAGATGTCAAACCGCAACACTCTCTTATCAAACACCAGTATCTCGAGGCGGACTTTACTCAAACGCAGTGTAGCTGGAGCCTTCGTCATCTCAAGTCCATGGATGACAACTTCTGCCCGTGCAGCAGGTGAACTGACTGTGGTCTTAAATCAAGGGTTGCTCGCGAAGTTGTGGATCGATGAACTCAATCCAAAATTTGAAAAAGAAACTGGCGCAAAACTAAACATCCAACAGTCCGTCACTGGCGCGATGCTTGCCATGCTCAAAACACAAAAGGATAATCCGCCCGATTTAATGCAATTCTCTGAAGCGGGCGTGTTTCAAGCACGAGACCAAGGCTTGCTCAAACAATATAAAACGTCTTCCATACCAAACTGGAAATTTTTACGTAAAGAATTCAACATGGCTGACGACTATTCAGCAGGCATGATCGATGCGATGAATACTATTTTTTATAATACAAATGTCATCAAAACTGCACCAACCTCATGGGCTGAACTGTGGCAAGTCTCAAACAAAGGAAAAATTGCGATACCGCCCGCAACATGGAACAACGGCATACGAATGGTTGTCACGGCATCACAAGTTGCCACTGGCTTGCCGCTTGACAAAGCGCAGTACGACCTTGAGTCGGGTATCAAACATTTAGCTAATCTTAAAAAGAATAGTGCTGTGGTTTATAACGATGCGCCTCAAGCGCTGCAAATGATGCAAAGCGGACAAGTGCCGCTTGTACCTTTTTATGTCGCCTTCGCAGCTGGCCTTGTCGCCAAAGGTGCTCCTATTTTTCCGGCAATCAATTTAAAAGAAGGTAAACATGGAGAAATAGTCGGACTCAATATGCCGGTCAATGCGAAGAATGTTGAACTCGCTCAAGCGTATGTGAATCTTAGCCTTGAAAAAGAATTTCAGTCGAAAATTGATAGCGTATTGCGTGCCCGTTGCGGCCATATCGACGTTGTGACGTCACCCGACACGCTAAAACTGATCGGTGATCCCGCGAACACAACATACGCGGACTGGGCATTTTTATCAAAAAATCGACCAAAAATCACTGAAATGTGGAACGAAATTTTTGGATAAGAATAAGCACTTGTTACTTTTTTAGGATGTTGGGCCAATGCTCTTGACGACAACAAGTTTCTCGAGATCACCGCTCTCTTTTTGGAAGCGCTACCGTTCGGGAATCTTGTTGCTCACACCACTCATTGTTTTTTTATTGTGCTTTTATGTTATTCCACTGACAAACCTGCTCGCGCAAAGTTTTTCGTTTTCTTCCAGCGATACCAATCGACACGATGGCTGGACGTTTTATCAGTATCTAAAAACTTACGATAGCGCGAGGCTTGGTCGAGTATTGACTCGAACGTTTCGTATTTCGTTCATTACTGTCCTGATTACACTTGCTTTTTCTTACCCGCTTGCTTTATTGCTTTTACGTGCGGGTCGACGTTTGCGAACGGCCATTTTAATCGTGACCTTCGTATCGCTTGCTTCTAGCTTAATCGTTCGTAACTATGGCTGGGTTGTTGTACTGGCCGATGGCGGCGCACTTAATAGCGTCCTGATCGGTCTTGGCTTCATTAATCAACCAATTCGCTTCATGTACTCAGAAGGCGCAATCATCGTAGGCCTGGTGCACTTTGCAATCCCTTTTATGGTGCTGCCAATCTATGGATCATTGTTACGGATACCGCCATCCATGCGCGAAGCGGCACTGTCGTTGGGCTCAAGTGAATGGGCGTGTCTGTGCAGCATTACACTGCCCCTGAGTTTGCCCGGGGTCTTTGGTGGCACCATGCTGACTTTTGCGGTGAGCATGAGTGCGTACGTCACACCTCTCATGCTTGGCTCTCCTTCGACCTCAATGATTTCACAGGTCGCGGCAGAACAATTATTGGTTCAGTTGAATTTCCCGTGGGGTGCTGCCATCATCGTAACGCTGACTGTGCTGACATTCCTTTTGGTCGCTGCCTACGCCAGTATTTTGCGAAAGGTCTTTCGTGCAACAGTCTAGTGAATATCAGCCTAGACGCTATCAAGCCATTGTTCACTCAATCGGCTGGCTGACAATCGTTTTTTTAGTCTTTCCCGTCTTGCTGACCGTAATCGTTTCGTTTAACGCCTCATTTTTTATTGAGTTTCCGCCCAAAGCCCTATCGATCGACTGGTATGGAAACATCGCAAAGATCCATCGGATCGGGCACGCTACGTTTATCAGTGCATTAGTCGCCCTCGCCAGTGCGACGGTGGCGACGCTCCTTGGGATCTGCGCCAGTTTGGCGCTCGTTCGTACCGAGCTACCAGCAAAAGCAGCCATCACAGCTTTTTTGGTATCGCCGATCACAATTCCAATGGTCGCGATTGGGATTGCACTCGTCCAGTTTTTTATTCTGATTGGTACCGCTTTTACTTGGTATAGCCTTCTAATTGGTCATATCCTGTTGGTGCTCGCTTATCCTATTCGGACCTTGGTCGCCTCACTGACCCTTTCAAATATGTCTCTTGAGGAGGCCGCGAGATCGCTCGGTGCAACCCGTCGGCAAGTCTTTATCACGATCACTTTGCCACAAATGAAACCTGGTTTAATCAGTGGCTTTATTTTTTCTTTTTT
>CAMBZR010000012.1 GCA_945872285.1 Bordetella parapertussis
ATACCTTGCAAAGTCGCGCCTGACGTCACGGCAAGATTTGAAGTCGCGATTGAGCCGTCGACCCGCAACACGCCACCGGTAATCGTCGTATCACCCGTGTAGGTGTTCAGACCCGTTAACACGAGAATCCCTGCACCAGCCTTGCTAAATCCCCCCGTCCCTGAGATGTTATTGCTCCATACTGAGTTATACCCTTGGGTATCCACCGCAAAGATTGGCGCGAAAATTGACGGATTACCGGGGATGAGTGAAGGATGACCAAACTGGATCGGCCCTCTGACCGCGCGCCCCACGTTCAGTAAACCATGGCCAAAGTCACGGATTGATTCGGGGCTGGAGTTATCAATTTCCGTGGCGGTGGTCAACAGAACTTCAATGATTTGCCTGGCTGTCATATAAGGAAAAGCCTGGCGCAAAACCGCTGCGGCACCCGCAACAAAAGGAGCCGCCATGGATGTGCCGCTCCATCCGTCCTCAGCATATTTATTCATCGGTACTGTTGAATAGATATTGACACCAGGCGCGGTCATACACCAGTCTGCAGCCGCACCACACCGATTACTGAAGTCAGCGAGAGCCACTATATTGGTCCTCGAATCGATATTCGCAGCGGTCACAGCAATCAGCGTACCAGCTAAGTTCGAGAAATCCACACTCCGGATTTGGCTCAATGAATATTGATTACTGCCCCAAGTGGCAGGGTTCAATTGATCAGCCTCGTCTGTGTAGATACGATAAACAGCATCTGCTGAGTTACCGGTATACCCAAGCGCCGTGTTGGCTGGTGTAATGAGGGGAAGCAGGCCATGGCCCGCGGGTACTTTCGCAGCAATAGGCTGTAACCAATCTTCGCGTTGGTTTCCCGCCGCAAAGACCATCACGATGTCAGCGTTGGCGAGTTTCTGGACCTCGGCAGCATATTCCGTCACCTGGCTTCCGGTAAGCATTTGGAAATTAACCCGCGAGTAGTTCGGATTCAGACTATTACCAGGTAGAAGAGGCCACGGCGTTGCCCTTGGTCCGAAGCTGGCGTTCATGACAGAAACTTTAGCATCCACTAAATCTTGAGCCCAGTCGTTCGACGCGGGGTAGCCAGGATTCATAATCGCCACTGTGTGAGCAATCGAAGCGTCATACGCTACACCTATCATCCCGGCGCCATTGCGCGCGGCCGCTGCAGCCCCCATGACATGCGTACCATGATCTGGGAAATTAGGATAGTCCGGGTTTGGAAACGGGTCTGACGCTACTGGCCAGTAAACCCGACCAGCAAACTCTGGGTGACTCAATTGGGCCTGATCGTCTGCAATACCTAGTTTGACACCCTTGCCGGTGAAGCCTAGCGCCCAGGCCTCGGCTGCATTCGTATATTGCAGCCCCCAATTTGCAAAGTATTCTGGTGTATGAAAAATAGACGATGCCACTTGGCTGTTCGCAGCACCTGTGACCGCAAACAAAGCAAGACAAGCTCCAACGTTTCGAATCGAGATCATTAAAGCCTCTCCGGGTTAGGGTCGGGAACTGCATAACAGGCATACTTACCCAACCAAGCCCGTGTTTTAAGTTTTTAACTCGAAGAAATTTAACTAGCAAGGCTTATTATTATTCGGTAAAAAAAAGTCACTTGGCTTCTATCTCGGACAAAAAAGAGCCACCCGAAGGTAGCAGTCTTTCCGAATTCACAACTATGTGTGGGCTAATGGTCAGTCACGGTAAGCAAAAAATTACGTCTGGACCGGTACAACTGAGCAGTAAGGATACCCAAAAGTGTTGTGAAACTCCCCTTTTTGCACGCATGCGGCAAGCAGTTCCAGCACATCATCAGACACATTCTTTACAACAACCTCATCAAGTTCGATGCTCATATTGATTCCAAGGTAAAGGCCCCACACCCAAGTGGATGCGCGTTATCTGTCAGCAATCGCTAAGCCGCTTACTTTCGATGACTTAGAATAATTTTTTTTTGATATTTTGGTGGGCGGTGCAAGGTTTGAACTTGCGACCCCTGCCGTGTGAAGGCAGTGCTCTACCACTGAGCTAACCGCCCAATCTGGATGCGCACTTATGGTGGCTAGACTGGAATATGCCATATTGGGCACGTCTCGCATTATACACAGCGGCAACCTTGATCAAGCCTGCGCTGCGCCGCCACTCAGAGCGAATCACAAAGCGCCACCAGATCAGAATCCATTTCAAGGACAACTCGACACCATAAAAGTGCACGAAATCCAGTGAAGAATCGGTAACGGTGGTTAGCCCTTTCCTGTACACTCCCCGTCAATAAAACCCGCCAAGGCTATGTGCGTAAGCATATCCTCAAACCGGCGGGTTACTTTTTTGTGAAATCGAATTTTGCGGTGAGCATACTCTGGTAACAACTAAACGGCCATTCGAGAAACCCGCTACTTCTTACGAGCAACAGGCAGCTCAACTTCATCAAAAGGTTCTCCAAGGACCTAGCGGCAAACCAGCAAGCTCAACATCCGCATTGTAGGCAGACATAAATTCTGCATACTCAGCTTGCCAACGCCGATCTTGTTCTTGCTGGGCGAGTTTTCGCAAAAACACCTCTTCTGTCTTTGACATATTTATTCTCAGTTTGTTTGCTTGAGGGGCGGCCTTCAGTCCGCATTAGCCCCCCTCGACGCTAGCTGCCCACTTACTTTAAAGATCGCAAGAACATTGAGACAGACAGACCAAAGACAAAGCTTAGGGCCATGATCGCGAATAAGCCCAAAATCCAAAGAACATATTTATGTGAACTTTTCAGAACGGCGACGTCAACATACAAGTCAGAAGATTTAGCTCTGCAACTATCAATATTGGCCTCCATCTTAGACTTTAGGTCTGCGATCTGCGCTGTTAGTTTGATTTCAAACTGATTTGTCTTAGCCTCAAAGCAAGCCAAGGCAGGCGTGTCATCCTAAGCAAAATCAGCCATAATCCTATCCAAACAACATTGATACGAGACAAGCCTTGAAAATTACCGCAATCACTGCAATTCCCTTGTCCTTTCGACTTGATCAGGGCAAGACGGTCACGATGGGGATTGGCAGCACCACTAAGCGCGATACGATTATTGTGCGGGTCGAAACCTCTGAAGGCATTACGGGGTACGGCGAAGCCCACCCGGGTCGCAGCCCAGGGGCCGTGGTCAGCCTGATTCACAATACGCTGGCACCGATGCTGATCGGCATGAGCGCCACTGATGTCATTGGCGTTTGGAAGCGCGTGCATCGTATGCAACTTTCAAGCCATGGGGTAGGCTCGGGCGCCTCGTTGGGTTTATCGGGCATCGACATGGCGCTTTGGGATATTCGCGGCAAAGCCACGAACATGCCCTTGTATGAGTTGCTAGGCGGCAGCAAGCGTCGTTTGCCTGCTTACGCGGGGGGTATTTCTTTAGGCTATCAACCCAAAGAGTCTCTGGCAGAAGAAGCGCAAGAGTATGTGGCGCGGGGCTACAAAGCGATCAAGCTTAGGCTAGGCGATAGCGCCAAAGCGGACATTGAACGCGTGCTGTACGTGCGCAAAGTGTTAGGCGACGATATTGATATTTTGACGGATGCCAATACTGCCTACACCTTGGCTGACGTGCGGCGTGTATTGCCTGTGCTAGCAGACATCAAAGCCGGTTGGCTTGAAGAGCCCTTCGCCTGTAACGATTTTTCGTCGTACCGTGAAGCCGCAAAGATTACCTCGCTTGTGCCGATCGCCGCCGGCGAAAACCATTATGGTCGCTTTGAGTTTGCACAATTACGCGAAGCGGGTGCAGTACAGATCTGGCAACCTGACTTATCAAAATGCGGCGGCATTACCGAAGGCCTGGCGATTGCAGCCATGGCCTCGGCGTATCGTATCCCCATGCATACACATAGCTCAGCCACCGGTATCAACCATGCAGCCACCATTCACTTTATGGCAGCGATAGAAAATTCAGGCTATTTTGAGGCTTGCGTATCGCACTTTAATCCCTTGCGCGATATGTTTGGCACCACCTTTGAGATTGGCGCAGATGGTTGCGTTGAACCGCTCGACAAGCCCGGGATCGGACTTGAAATTGACGAATCGTTGTTTGCCAAATACCCACTGATTGACGGGCCTGGCTACGTTGTAAAGTTTTAGGCTAAAAAATAAAAACCTTCCTGCCCAAACACCCGGAGACATCATGTTTAAAGTTATTGAAAAAGTTTTTGCTTTGCTAATTCTTGCGATTGCAGCGATCGCACCCTTGCACGCGCAAACGTTTCCAGAACGCTCGGTCAAAATCGTCGTGCCCTATCCGCCCGGTGCGTTTAACGATTCGCTAGCACGTATGTCAAGCGAGAAGCTCACCAAACTCTGGAATCAAACCGTGGTGGTTGAAAACAAGCCCGGTGGCAACACCACCATCGGCAATAACTATGTGGCGAAGTCGCCTGCTGATGGTTACACAATTTTGGTCACGCCTCTGCCCTTCTCTGCCCTGCCTGCACTGTATGGCAAAAAGCTTCCCTACGATGCACTCAATGATTTTCAGGCGCTGATTTTGGCGGGTGTTGCTAATAATGTGTTGGCAACACGCAAAGGCTTAGGAATTAAAGACGTCCACGAACTCATCGCCTATGCCAAAAAGAATCCTGGCAAGCTCAATTACGGTTCGACTGGTTCGGGCTCATCCAACCATTTATCGATGGAACTATTGATGAGCATGACCGGTGTCAAGCTCACGCATGTGCCTTACAAAGGCAGCGCGCCCGCAGTCGCTGCGTTGATGGCGGGCGAGATTGACGTCTTGTTCGACAACATTCCAAATATTCTGGCGCAAATCAAGGCTGGGAACGTCCTTGCGATTGCTGTAACGGGGTTAAAGCCCTCACCACAATTACCTGGTGTTCCGACTGTTTCTGAGACGGGTGCTCCAGGCTTTGAAGTCAATGTTTGGTTTGGCATGCAAGTCCCTGCGGCAACGCCCAAAACTGTGGTCAGCCAAATCAATCGTCAACTCGCTGCGATCTTTCGCGAGCCCGACATCACCAAGCGCTTTACTGACTCGGGTGTTCAAGTTGTGGCCAGCACCCCGGAAGAGTTCAGTCAGCTTCTCAAGAGCGAAGTCGCGAAGTGGGGCAAGGTCGTTCAAGACGCAAACATCACACTCGAGTGAAGTCTTTTCTACACATGTCAGACTGCTTCCGATAAAAAAATTCGGCGCAATCCCGAACAGTTAGGCTTCAAAGAGAAAAAAATGAAAATTCAAGACGTATCGCTGACTCTGTTTAGCTGGGACGATATCCCGGCGACGAGTTATGGTGCACACACGGGTCGCTTTTCGGGCGGCAGCAAACTGGGCTTGTTAACCATCACCACCGACCAGGGGATTGCTGGTCACGCTTTTTTAGGCTCTGCGTTTTATCCAGCCGATATGGATGGGGCAAGTTTGATCAAGTATTTGAAGCCGATTTTGATGGGACAAAATCCGCTTGAGCGCGAACGCCTGTATCAAGCACTCTGGAAACGCGTTCGCACCACCACCGCTCGAGCAATTGGTGCAGTCGATATCGCCTTATGGGATATCGCTGGCAAAATCGCCGGCCTACCAATCCACCAACTGTTGGGATCGTATCGCAACCGTATCCCGGCTTATATCAGTTCGGCCGTGTTGGCTGCGCCTGAGGCCTATGCCGAGCAAGCCCAGCATTACCAGTCGTTAAACATGGCCGCCTACAAGATTCATCCGCCTCAAATCTGGCGAGACGATATCAAAGTGTGCGAGGCCGTGCGTAAGGCTGTGGGCGACGATTACACCTTAATGCTCGATTCGGTCTGGAGCTATGACTACCCCGAGGCATTACGTGTGGGGCAAGCGATCGAAGCGCTCGGTTTTTATTGGTATGAGGATCCGTTAGCGGATGCCGATATTTATAATTATCTTGAACTGAAAAAGCACCTGAGTATTCCACTCATGGCCACCGAGTACCCGGCGGGAGGCTTGGATTCTTATGCGCCCTGGATCAAAGAACGCGCCACTGATTTTTTGCGCGGTGATGTCGCAGTGAAGGGCGGCATTACCACACTCGTGAAAACTGCTCATTTAGCCGAGGCTTTTCACCTGAATTACGAAGTTCACCACGGTGGTAATTCGCTCAATAATTTCGCGAACTTACACGTGATCATGGCGCTGAAAAATACTGAGCTTTTTGAAGTCTTGCTTCCAGCCGAATCGCAAAAATATGGCTTAGTGCAGGATATTGAAATCGATGCGCAAGGCATGATTCACGCACCAATGGCGCCCGGCCTAGGGGCGCAAATTGACTTTGACCTGATTAAACGCAAAACGCTTGGCGTGTTGAGCTAAAGATTGAAGCGAAAGCGCTCAAAACTAAACAAGCCTGCTTAGCGCTTCACGGAGTTTGAACATACTGCCGCCAGACGCAAGCGCCTTTGGCGGCTTTGTCGAGTGCGGCCAGATACTGCTCATGGGCTTGCAGATCTTGCGCGCTCGGCAGGATGACTAGCAGGTTCAAGGCTTCAAGACGTTGCTCGTTGGCGACTACGCCCTCTGTTGGTGGCGCCTCAAAATTGTCAATCTTTAAGCTGTCTTGACCGCGCGTCATCGCCAGCCAAACTTCAGCGAGCAGACGTGAATCTAACAGTGCACCGTGTAGCTGTCGGTGCGCGTTGGACACACCATACCGATCACAAAGCGCATCAAGTGAATTACGCTTGCCCGGGTGCAAGGTTTTTGCATGCGCGAGAGAGTCGGTGACGCCCGCACAAAAATTCGTAATAGGTTCGCGCCCAAGGCGGCTCAGTTCGGCGTTTAAAAACTTTAAGTCGAACGGTGCATTGTGGATGATGAGTTCAGCGCCTTCGATGAAGGCTAATAACTCGCCGACTTGCTCTTCAAAGCGGGGCTTGTCAGAGAGAAAATCGCTGGTCAGACCGTGCACCTCAAGCGCTCCTGCATCGCTGTCTCGGCCGGGGTTCAGATACGTATGAAAATCGCGGCCGGTAATACCGCGGTTGACAACTTCGATTGCACCAATCTCAATGATGCGATGCCCATACGCTGGGTCCAGTCCGGTGGTTTCAGTATCGAGAATAATCCAGCGCATCTGGGATTTGACCAAAAAAAGTGAGTAACGTGCGAGCACTGATCATACGATATTCGCTTGCCAATCGTGCGAGTTCAAGGCCGCGTGCGCGCCACCTCGACACCTCGGTTCGCCAGCAAGTCAGCCCGCTCGTTCCCCGGATCACCGGCATGGCCTTTGACCCAGCGCCACGTGATCTCGTGCTGGGCGACCAAGCCATCAAGTAACAGCCACAGATCGGCATTTTTGACAGGTTTTTTATCAGCCGTGCGCCAAGCGCGCTTCTTCCAGCCTTGAATCCATTCTGTCATGCCCTTCATCACGTACTGAGAGTCGATGTGCAGTGTGACCTTGCAGGGGCGCGTCAACGCCCGCAAAGCCTCGATGACGGCCATCATTTCCATTCGGTTATTGGTCGTCAAGGGTTCACCGCCAAACAGCGTTTTTTCGACTGCGCCGCGTTTTAATAAAACGCCCCAACCGCCCGGGCCCGGGTTGCCTTTGCAGGCCCCGTCAGTCCAGATTTCTACTGTGTCTTCTGTTTGCATCGCTGAAATGATTAAGGTTGAAGGGGTTCTTTAGAGGGTTTTGAGCTGTTTTTTTGTTGCAAAGTGGCGCCCGCGGTCTGGCGCGCGCCCTTGCGCAAGGGCTTGGCTGTTTTCCAACGCGGGGTAATTAAGCGCATGCCAGCGACGCGCTTTACCGCCGAGACCACATACACCGCGCCGCATACTGGCCACCAACGGTTACCGGCAGCTTCAACAAACGCAAACCGTTCAAGCCATTTTTTTGTCCGAAACGGCGGCACATAACAACCAAAGTTACCCAATTCGATTTCGAACGAAAGTAATTTGAGCCAATCTTTCAGCCTAGGTAACGACACCTGCGTGCTGCTAGGCTGCGGTAACCAGGGCGAAAGATAGGGTGTGCGGTGACGTAAGCCCCACAGACTCCAGGGATTAAACCCCGAAAGCACGACCCGGCCCTCGGGCACTAGTACCCTTTCCACTTCACGCAAGACCTGATGAGGGTGAGCGCTTGCTTCTAGTCCATGTGGCAATACTAGTAAGTCTACGCTTTGTGATTCAAAAGGCAAGCACTCTGGCTCGGCCAAAACAAGGCCCGCCCAGTCGGCTGTTGGCGAGGCGGGTAACTCGATACCAGCGTACGCTTTAAAAGGCATTCGATTAGCGCTTAACAGGTTCTGGCCTGGCATCCCGACCTGTAAAGCGTGGTAGCCAAAGACGTCCGCCACCAGTCTATCGAAGCACTTTTGCTCAAAGCGCTGCACGTACTGGCCCGGTTCGGTTTGCAACCACTGAGCAACATCTACAATAGGGAATTCTGCTTTGGACACGTGTTCTCAAAAAAATGAATAAAACTCATCACTTGCCTGGTTTTTTGGGGCCATGCCCCGGCATTTCTCCTATCCCAGCCTTTAGCGACAACTATATCTGGCTCGTCACAAAAGACGGCCAAGCCTTGGTGGTTGACCCAGGTCAAGCGGCACCCGTGCTGCAAGCCCTCAAAGAGCAACAACTCACGCTCACGACTATTTTACTCACCCATCACCACGCTGACCATGTCGGTGGCGTTGCCGAACTAGTCGAACAGACCGGCGCCAAGGTATGGGGCCCGGCAGGCGAGGTTTTGCCTGTTTGCGATACGCCGCTGAGCGAAGGGGACACCTTTGAAGATGCTCAGTTGCAACTCAAGCTCTCTGTTTTTGATATTCCCGGCCATACCGCGGGGCATATTGCATTTTATGGCACGTTTGGAAGCACCCCAATTTTGTTCTGCGGAGATACACTGTTTGCAGCAGGTTGTGGTCGGCTATTTGAAGGAACCCCCGCCCAGATGGACGAATCGCTGGCAAAACTAGCGAACTTACCGGCCAATTCGCGTGTGTATTGCGGCCACGAGTACACCCTGTCAAATATGCGTTGGGCCTGCACCGTCGAGCCTAACAACCCCGCGTTGCAACACTGGCAAGCTCACGCCAGCGAACAGCGTAATTTAGGTCAGCCCACTTTGCCAAGCTCCATCGAGCTTGAGTTGGCCTGTAACCCGTTTTTACGCGCGCGACAGCCACTTGTCGCGCAAGCAGCCGCCAGCTGGGCGCAACGCGAGCTCACCTCTCCGGTCGAGGTGTTCGCGGCGCTCAGAGAGTGGAAAAACAATTTTCGTTGAGTTCAATGCGCTTTTTACGTCTGTTTTGTTTGCTAGGCTTGCTTGCCCTAGCGGGTTGCGCTGGGCTTGACCAAAAAGGTCGCTATGTTGCCGAAGACACTTCGCGCACCATAGACCTGACGATCCCGCCGCTTGACGCCTGGGAACGCATCCGCCGCGGCTTTGCAATCCCCAACCTCAACACCCCGCTTTCAGCAAAGTGGACCGCCTATTACGCCGCACACCCCGAGGCCATGCAACGCATGGCTGAACGCGCCGGCAAATACTTGTATTACATCGTCGACGAGATCAACCGACGTGGCTTGCCCACCGAGCTCGCTTTGCTGCCGTTTGTCGAAAGCGCCTATAACCCCGTTGCTTATTCAAGCGCTCGGGCCTCAGGCTTATGGCAATTTATTCCAAGCACCGGCACACAGTTCAAGCTCAAACAAGACTGGTGGCATGACCAACGGCGCGACCCAATCGCCTCAACTAACGCTGCTTTGGATTATCTTGAATATCTGTTTGAGTTTCAAGGCGACTGGTATCTGGCGCTGGCCTCGTACAACTGGGGCGAAGGCTCGGTTAAGCGTGCGGTGACCAACAATATGGCGAGGGGTAAGGCGACCGACTATCTGTCGCTGAGTATGCCCAACGAAACCCTAAATTATGTACCCAAGTTGCAAGCGATTAAAAACATTGTTGCAGATCCCGAGCGTTATGCTGTGGTCTTGCCTCAGGTCGACAACACGCCTTATTTTGTGACTGTACAAAAAAAGGTCAATATCGATTTCACTTTGGCCGCGCAGCTCGCTGAAATGCCTCTCGTTGATTTTCAGGCACTGAACCCGTCGTTTAACCAACCAGTGATTTCGGCTCAAGAACAACACGTTGTGATTTTGCCGCGCAACAAGGTTGATATTTTTAATGCCAATCTCTTGCAATATCAGGGTGAACTGTCGTCCTGGAAAACCTACGAAGCCAAACAGGGCGAAACCTTTAGCTCAATTGCCGCTAAATTTGGCGTTGCGGAGGCGCGGCTGCGTCAAGCCAATCGCATCGAACCCAACGCGCGAGTTGCCGCCGATCAAATCGTGATTATTCCGGGGCCAGCCGGACAGGGTCTTCAGTTGGCGCCACCAAACGCCTCTGGCGTGCCCCAAGTGGCTGGCAGACAGGCCAGTTCGGCATCTGGCGAGCAAGTGCGCCTGCACGTCGTACGTAAAGGCGACTCGCTTGACTCGATTGCTCGGCAATACAACACGACGATTATTAACTTACGCGCGCTCAATCAACTCAAAACCGACAAACTACAGGTCGGCGTTAAACTACGAGTCCCTGGCACAGGGAATCGCAGCTAGCGCAACCGCTGGGTAAGAAAATTTGGTACGTAGACTTTTTTATTTCTAGGATTTTTATGGGCTTTCTTTCAGGCAAACGCATTTTAATAACAGGTGTCATCTCTAACCGGTCGATTGCGTATGGCATTGCGAAGGCCTGTCGCGAACATGGCGCCGAGCTTGCCTTCACTTACGTGGGCGAGCGCTTTCTAGAACGTGTCACGGAATTTGCCGCCGATTTTGGCAGCGATATCGTGCTGCCCTGTGACGTCGCCGAAGATAGTCAAATCGAAGCCACCTTTACCGAGTTGGCCAAACGCTGGGATGGTCTGGATGGATTGGTTCACTCAATTGGCTTTGCGCCACGCGAAGCGATTGCCGGTGAGTTTTTAGACGGTCTCTCGCGCGAGGCGTTTCGTATCGCGCACGATATTTCCGCTTACAGTTTTCCGGCACTTGCAAAAGCGGCCAGACCGATGATGCAAGGGCGTAACGGCGCGCTCATCACTCTGACGTACTTAGGCGCTGAACGCGTGCTGGCTAACTACAACACGATGGGCTTAGCCAAAGCCTCGCTTGAGGCTTCGGTACGCTACTTGGCGGCCAATCTTGGGCCTGAGGGCATTCGCGCGAACGGCATTTCAGCCGGCCCAATTAAAACGCTGGCTGCTAGCGGGATTAAAGACTTTTCAAGCATCTTGAAGTTTGTCGAAGCCAACGCTCCGTTACGCCGCAATGTCACCACCGAACAGGTCGGCAACGTGGCGGCGTTTTTGTTATCGGATTTAGCCGCGGGTGTCACGGGTGAAATCCTGCACGTGGATTCGGGTTTTTCAAACGTGGTCGCAGGTCTGAGCGAATAGGCCTTGGCTTGGTTTTGTTACGCCTGAGTTTTGACTTTCCGTTCGAAAATTGCCCGTCGCTTGGGCTGACGGTTAAGACTGAATACTCTTGAGTACTGGCAAGAGATACTTCCTGAACTGACTTGGATTTTCGCTCATCGGAAAATGTCCGACTTCGCGCATGACGGTCACTTGGGCGCCTGGGATTGCCTCTGCGGTGCGAAGCGTATCCTCTGGCGTGCACGAAAAGTCATACTCGCCCGTCAACAGATACAGCGGGCACAGGTCTGTGCGAATCCCACTAAGCTTGCCCCGCAGATCGCTATCGACGCGATAAAAATACAAATCGCCTTTAAAGATTCCTGGGCCGCCTTGCATATATTGCCAAAGTGTTTCGTGGCGATAGACCGCTGGCGATTGTGGCGCAACCAGACCCGAAACCAAGGCCGCGCAAACCTCGCCACCATGAACATCACCGCGATGCAACCACGAGGTGTCGTACCAAGGCTGTTGGTGATCGGCGGCTTCTACACCAATCAAGGCGCGAAACTTGTCTGAGTGCAGATGGGCGAGCTGCAAAACGATTCGCCCACCAATCGAACAACCAATCACCACGGGGCGTTCAAGTTCAAGGGCTGCGCAAAAGGCCATCACAGTGTCAACGTACAGAGCTGTCGACAATTGATATTCAGTCTCTTGCCAGCCTTCGGGCGGATAAGACTTACCGTGCCAGGGCATATCAAACGCAAGCACACGATACCGAGACGTAATCTCGGGGTCGTTCATCAAATGGCGATACTGGCGGTTATCCGCACCGGCGGTATGCAAGCAGACCAGTGGGAACCCACTACCTGCCTCTTCAAAGTACACCCAGCATTGCTTGCCCTGGATGGCAAAGCTTGTGTAGCGCCCGACAATCGGCTCAAGTGTGACGCTCATGTCGCCTCCTCGCGAGGCGATGCCAGCAAATCCTTAATGAATTGTAGATGTGCCATCAACGGCTGTAGGTGCCCCTCGATTTTGAATGCGCCCCGCTTATTTAGGGCTAGCAGATCATGCCAACCAGCGGGTGGTATCGCTAGCCAAAACTGACTCCAGCCCTCGGCCGTACCTTTGACGGCAAAATCCCACGACTGTAGCGCCACACCGCGCTGTACGATCTCGGTCACACGCCCGTCACGAATTCGCACAATGGCAGGTACCTCAGCAAACTGCACAAGCATGTCTACCTGTACGGCGCGAGGTTTTGCAAAACTTGACGCTACCTGAGTAAAGCGCTGCAATAATTGCGTCCCAGTCGCAGCGGTGCTACGAGTCATGTCTGATCCTAGTATTACGTTAAAGTGCCGCTTTCAAGAGCGGCATCTTGGTGATTATTTATAGATCGTGGCTAGGTTGCCGTCAATCGAATTTACCCTTTTCAAATAACAGGCTAATAGCCGGCGCGTACTTTGCACCGTGTCCGGCGGCGATGGCTTGGTCAAAACAGGCAACTAAATTCTTGGCTCCAGTCGCATTGACCCCAACCTGCTCTGCAAGCGCGACTGCGTAAGACAAATCTTTGCGGGCGTAGGTGACTGGGAACGCCCGCTCTGGAAACTCTTGCGGCACAATGGCTTTTAAGCCTTGATTACGCAAAGCAAAGCTATCGGCCGAGCCCGCAGCTAAGGCGGCGAAGAGTGTTTCGGGGTCGACTCCTGCACGCACACCGATGGCGCGTGCCTCTGAGAGCGCCAAGACCGTTTCATAGACCACCATATTATTCAAGATCTTGACCACCTGACCCGACCCTGCTTTACCCGCATGACGCACGTCGGTCGCAAACATTTGAATATAGGGCTCGAGTAAGGCGTACAGTTCAGGCGTTGCACCCACCGGCACTGCCAGTGTGCCAGCCTCGGCCGCGGCTCGTGTGCGCATGACCGGCGCATCGGCGAAGAACACGCCTTTTGCTGCGAAAGCAGTCGCGAGACTTTGTGTCGTATCAAAAGGTGAGGTGCTCAGATCAACTACGATTTGACCCACGCGTCCCGCTTCGAGCAACCCCCCTGCGGCGTACACGACTTTTGCAACGATCTCGCCCGAGGGTAAGGACAAAAAAATCAAATCAGCTTGTTGTGAAATTTGCGCCATGCTCGCGGCCTTGACGCCAAACGCAGCTAAGCGCTCAAGAGGTTCTTGGTCTAAGTCATACGCCAACACCTCAAGCTTGCTTTTTGTAGCCAGATGACGGCACATGGGTTCACCCATTACACCAACGCCAATAAAGCCAATGCACTGAATTGACTGAGGCGCAAGCTGAGGGATTTTTGCCATATTGTGCTCCTAGAGTTTTAAAAGAGGTCGATTTTTTTTGAGCTTACCGCATTGGCTCTTTTCTCTCGGTGCTTAGGGACGCTGACTCGCGCAGCGCAAGGCGCCAGACAGTGATTCAAAGTAATGGTTGGGCTGCAAGACCTCGAACAAACCAGCATGACGCATTTTTACTAGAACACGCGAACTCGCCTCGCACAGCACTACCTTGACACCTCGTTTTTGCAGGCCAGCGATTGCGTCCTCAAGGCATTGCAGGCCGGTGATGTCCATAAAGGGTACGCGCTGCAATCGGATGATCAACACCTTAGGGTCTATCGCAGTTTCGCGCAAGACCCGTTCAAAATTATCGACCGCCGCAAAAAACATCGGCCCCGTTAGCTCGTAGAGCAATGTGTCTGCCGGTAACGCCGCAAGGCCCTGACTGGCAAGTTCGGTTTGCACTGAACTGTTATCGAGCCGACGCAATTCAACCGCCGCCGCCATTCGCCGTAAAAAATGCAGAATGGCAAGAATCACGCCGACATTGACCGCCACGACAAGATCCACCAACACCGTAAGCAAAAACGTGACAATCAAAATGACGCGATCCGCAGCAGGCGCGCGAGTGAGCACGCGACCAAAGCGATGAAGTTCGCTCAGGTTCCAGGCCACGACAAATAAGATGGCTGCCAACGCCGCCAAGGGAATACTTGATGCCAGAGGCGCTAACACCAGCAGCACCGCAATCAGCGTCACGGCGTGCATCACCCCGGCAAGCGGGCTGGTTGCACCATTGCGAATATTCGTTGCGGTACGGGCGATCGCACCCGTTGCAGCAAAGCCACCGAATAAGGGGGTCAACATGTTGGCGAGGCCCTGGCCCACGAGTTCTTGATTGGAATCATGCTTGGTACCAGCCATATTATCGGCCACCGCAGCCGACAACAACGACTCAATGGCACCAAGCAGCGCAATCGTGAACGCAGGACCAATCAATGAAAGCACCTGCGATACGTTTAAGTCAGGTAACGCGAGGGTAGGTAGCCCTTGCGGCACGCCGCCAAATGCGGTGCCGATTGTTGCCACGCCCTCTAGCTGTAAGGTCGCCTGCAAAGCGGTCGCAACCACCATCGCGATCAACGGGCCGGGTATTTTTTTTAATGCTGATATCTTTGGCGACAAAATAACAATGAACAAACTCGCACAGGCAATCGCGACGGTGGGCAGGTGCAGCTGAGGAATCAGTAGGAGCTGAGCCCAAAGTTTTTCATGAAAATGCGCGCCAGTCCCTTTGGGCAAACCTAAAAAATCTGACCATTGCCCAACAAAAATGATGACCCCAATCCCGGTGGTAAAACCAATGATCACGGGGGCCGGAATAAACTTGATGACGCCGCCCATCTTAGTCAAGCCCATTAACAACAGGATGACACCGGCCATCAAGGTGGCAACTTGAAGTCCGTCGATTCCGAATTTGGCGGTGACCCCCGCCAAAATTACGATAAAGGCGCCCGTTGGACCCGCGATCTGCACGCGCGACCCCCCAAACAGCGTAACGATCAGGCCGCCAACGATCGCAGTGTAAATGCCCTGCTCGGGACGCGCGCCAGAGGCGATCGCAAAGGCCATTGAAAGCGGCAACGCGACAATACCCACCACTAAACCTGCAACAATATTGGGCAGCCACTGATGGCGCGCGTAGAGGCCTGCTCGATAGCCTTGAACCAAAGCAATCATTTCAGATCCCGAAGAGAGGCAGCGATTAAGGGGTATTCTTCCAATTAAGTATAGCTGCATCGTGTTCTGCCAAGACAACGCCTCAAACCGCTCTTGTCTAAGCTTCCTGAAAGCACTACGCTTGGGATTACTCGGTTTCTTTTAACTTTTTTGAGTATCACCTCCATGAGCCTTCCCGAACTTTCTGCAGTCGAACTGCGCCGTCTGATCGGCACGCGTCAAGTCTCACCGGTTGAATTGATGGAGGCTTGCATTAGCCGCATCGAAACCGTGAACCCTGCGATCAACGCGATTTGCGCAACCGATTTCGAGCGCGCTCGCGCCTCGGCCAAGCAAGCCGAGGCCAGCGTCATGCGAGGCGAAGCACTGGGTCCGCTACACGGGCTGCCCTTAGGCGTCAAAGATTTGCAGGCGACCGAAGGCTTACTCACCACCTATGGCAATGTGGGCTTTCGCAGCAATGTACCAACGCAAGATGCCAGCTTAATCACCCGCCTGCGTGCGGCCGGCGCAATCGTCACTGCAAAAACCAACACCCCTGACATGGGCGCTGGCGCAAACACGCGCAACCCAGTGTGGGGCGCAACCGGCAATCCCTTTAATCCAAGCTTAAACGCAGGTGGCTCGTCTGGTGGCTCGGCCGCTGCACTTGCAACCGATCTCTTGCCGATCTGTACAGGATCAGACACGGGCGGCTCGTTGCGCATCCCAGCCGCCTTGTGCGGAGTCGTTGGTATGCGCCCCTCACCTGGCATGATCGGCAACAATGCCCGCGCACTCGGGTGGTCAGTGATTTCAGTGCTCGGCCCAATGGGGCGCGACGTGGCAGACACCGCTTTGTTATTTTCAGCTAGCGTTGGGCGCGACGCAATGGACCCACTTGTATTTCCAAACGACCCAGCAAAGTTTTGGCCCTTGCAACAATTTGATTTATCCAAATTGCGCATTGGTTACACCGAAGATTTTGGTGTCTGTATTGTGGACCAAGAAATCCGCAGAACGTTTCGTAAGCGCATTAAGGCGCTTTCGAGTTTTGTGGCAACGTGCGAACCGATCGACTTCAAACTAGGGGATCCTGATCGCGCCTTTGATATTTTGCGCGCCGAAAACTTTGTCTCTTCGTTTGCGCAAACTTATCGCACACAGCCCGAAACCCTTGGGCCGAATATCCGCGCCAACATGGAGATCGCTTCTTCGATTACGCTCGCAGACCGTGCTTGGGCGCATCTTGAGCAAACAAAAATCACGCGCCAGTTTGCAGCCGCAACAGAAAAATATGATTTGATTTTGTCGCCAGTCGTGCCGGTGACCGCGTTTCCGTGGACCGAGCTATACGCAGCGCAAGTCGATGGCCAAACGATGCGTAATTATTATCACTGGCTAGGCTTAACCTATGTGGTCACGCTTGCGACCAATCCAACAATTGCCCTACCCTGCGGTACCGACGAACATGGCATGCCTTTTGGCCTGCAGATGTCCGGACGTTTATTCGGTGACGCTCAAGTGCTCGCTGCGGCGCACGCCATCGAGCAGGCGTTTAAAGATGACAAGAGTTTATGTCGGCCTAAGCCTGACCTGAACGCGCTACGCGTGCCACATCCAGAACTTAAATCCATTGTGACGCATCCGCCAATCTATGGTTCAGGAACGGCACTTGATGCTTCAGGTGCGGCGGTTTAACGCAGCAGTTACCATCCCGAGCGCGAGACCCCAAAAGGCGCTGTTGATTCCAAAGAGCGACAGGCCCGAGGCAGTGACTAAGAACGTGATGACAGCGGCATCCCGTTCTTTTTCTTCGTGTAGGGCACTTGCCAACCCATTGCCAATGGTGCCTAGCAATGCGAGACCAGCGATCGTCACAATCAAAGCCTGCGGAAAGGCTGCAAACAAGTTCACCACCGTTGCACCAAACACCCCAATAACTAAGTAAAAACAGCCTGCACACACTGCGGCCAAGTAGCGGCGTTTAGGTTCGACGTCTGCATCTTTGCTCATGCACAAGGCCGCTGTGATTGCCGCGAGATTGAAAGAAAAGCCACCAAAGGGCGCCAATAGCAAACCGGTCAATCCAGTAAAACCAATCAAGGGCGAGGCAGGCGTGGTGTAACCATTGGCACGTAACACTGCTAAGCCCGGTACATTTTGTGAGGCCATCGACACAACAAACAAAGGGATCCCCACGCCAATCAGCGTCGCGGCAGAAAATGTCGGCGACATCCACAGAGGGCGAGCAAAAGTGATTTGCAAATGCTGCGCCTGAAGCAAGCCCAAAAGCGCGGCAGCCACCAGGCCAACAAAAAAGGTCAGTGGTACTGCATACAGAGGCAGGTGGCGCCGAGCAAGCAAAAAGCTCGCAAGCATGGCCCCGACTAGCCCGCCTTGCGTTGGCAGCACGACAAACACGTCAAGCCCAAAACGTAGTAACACGCCGGCTAGCATCGCCGCCGCAAGCGTCTTGGGTACGTAGCGCATCAGTCGCTCGAACAAGCCAGAAAAACCCGCAAGGGTGATCAGCAAAGAGTTGAATAAAAAGATGCCAATGGCTTCAGACATCGACAAGCCCGCTAAGCCCGTAATCAAGAGCGCTGCTCCTGGTGTCGACCAAGCGGTCAAAATAGGCTCTTTAAAATAAAGCGACAGGCCGATGCAAGTCAGGCCCATTCCGATGCCCAACGCCCACAACCAAGAAGAGATTTCAGCGGGTGTTGCACCCGCGGCGTGCGCGGCCTGAAAGACGATTGCCGCAGAGCTGGTATAGCCGACTAGGACAGAAATGAAGCCCGCCGAGACGTGCGAGGCCCGCAGGGCGATCAAGTGCTAAACACCTTAAAACATGTGTCCACTTTTGGTCGCCTTGGTACGAAGATAGCCATTATTGTGTTCGTTTGAAGCAAACACATGAGGCACTCGTTCAAACACTTCGATACCGTGCAGCTTTAAGGCTGCGACTTTAGTTGGGTTGTTGGTCATCAACCTGACGCGCTTGACACCTAGCAGGCGAAGCATTTGTGCCGCAGGTAGATAGTTGCGCTCGTCTGAATCAAAGCCGAGTTGTAAGTTAGCATCGACCGTATCAAAGCCTGCATCTTGCAACTGATAGGCGCGCAGCTTGTTCACCAAGCCGATACCGCGGCCTTCTTGTGCAAGGTATAACAAGATACCGCTACCCGCTTTATCCATCTCGCTAATTGCACCGCGTAATTGATTCCCGCAGTCGCAACGCAGTGAACCCATCAAATCGCCCGTGAAGCATTCGGAGTGCAATCGAATCAGCGCGGGGACTTCAGGATCCAAATCACCCACGATAATTGCTAAATGCTCAATACCGCCGTCGCGCGGCCGGAACGCAACCACACGCGCATGCTCTGCTGTTTCGAGCGGCACACGCGCCTCGCTGACCACGCTTAAAGACTCAGCTGCGATGTCCATGTAAGCCTCAATGCCCAAGACTGAAACATTCAGGGCATCGGTTTGTGCACCAGCCGTTGCAATAATCGCAGCAGGTAACAAACGCGACAGCTTGGCCAAGGTCACGCAGGCCTGCTCGAGCTGGCCGGCCGCCGTCAGTTGCAAGGCCGTTAAATCAGGTGGCGTTTCGAGCGCCGAAAGTGGATTCGCCAAATAATCAATCACCGCTTTGGTCAAGCCCTCAGGTGTTGAGACGACGCAGGCTTGATGGTCAGCCTTATCCATCCCCAACACGTTTGCGCGCGTGCCCGTCATGACCAGCGCAAGAGGTGAGCCTGCTTGCGCTGCCAGGGTGCTTAAGCTGTGTGGATTGACGGCCTCTGCAGCTAACATCAAGACGCTTGAAGCACCTAGATGTACACGAACACTTGCGCCGCGACGCAGTTCTGAAATTACGCGGTCAACTTCAATCAGAGGGTCTGTCTTGGACACGTCGCGCCTGGCATTAAATTTATTGTTGAAATTGTGACAAGTTCTTTAAACTTTCAGACGAAGCTGACAAATAACTGAAAACTGAACGTGTCCTGACAGGTTATTATGCCACTAACGCGTCCAAACATTCGGGAATACACTTAGTTTGTAACAACTTTTATAGGGTTCGCCCTAGAGTTCGACTTTAGTGATGACAAGTTTGATCTCGCGAGACCTAACCGTAAGATCAAAAAAGGAAATTTTTACTAAAAGGAACTTATTTTTTGGTCTCTTATGAAACCTACCAGTACTGAAGTCGCGCAACCAACCTCCTGGTCGAACCTACTTGAGGCCTTCGCTCAAGAAGGCGCTCTACTTCCTTCTGACTGGGCGCCGTTATTTGGCCCGTTGCGCGCCGGTGGCCGCGACGCCATGATGGTGGTGGGCCAATTAGGTCAAACGCTGGATGGTCGCATCGCCACAATCACCGGTCATTCAAAATACATTAATGGCCCCTCCGGGTTAACACACCTACACCGGTTGCGTGCGGTTGTCGATGCCGTCGTCGTCGGCGTAGGTACGGCAGTTGCCGACGACCCGCGCTTAAATGTCAGGCTGGTTTCAGGCAAACATCCTGCGCGCGTGGTGATCGATCCTCACGCACGTCTCAAACCTGATTCACTGGTGTGGTCGGATGACGGCACGCGGCGCATCATGATCGTTGCAGATCAAGCTAAGACGAACACACCACCAGGCGTCGAAGTATTGTCGATCCCAGCCACAAACGGCCACCTTGCTCCGGCCGACATTTTGAGGGCATTATTCGCTTGTGGCTTCACGCGAATCTTGATTGAGGGCGGCGCCGATACGGTTTCACGCTTCATGTTGGCGGGCTGCCTTGACCGCTTGCACGTCATTGTTGCGCCCATCATCATGGGCTCGGGCCGGGCCGGCTTTTCTTTGCCCGCGATCGAACACATGGATCAAGCCGTCAGAATCAAAATGCACGCACACGCACTTGAAGACGAGATGCTGTTTGACTGTGATTTATCCGCCCAACGAGTTAAATTGGTTTGAGTTCTGAATACTCGGTCACTGCGCGCTCAATGGTTTGCGCAAATAATGCGGCAGAGTCGGCCCACGAGGGCTGCTTTGCTGCCGCTAGGCAGGCACCGTATGCCAACCGTTCACGCAAGGCATGGTCTTGTATTAACTGTTTAAGCGCCTGCGTGAGGCTTTGAACGTCGCCAGGCTCTGCTAACAAGCCTGCAGTCAAAGGCACTGTGTCCGGTATCGCACCCGCGGTGGTGCCAATCACAGGCAAACCATGCGCCAGCGCCTCTGCAAAGGCCATGCCATAGCCCTCAAAACGAGACGCTAAAACAAAAATATCCGCTTGTTGATAAAGCGTTTTTAGTTCTACGGTTTCGATCGCGCCCAAGACGTGCACACGTTCGGTCAGCGAAAAACGCTCGAGATCGTGATGCAATTGCGCGACGGCAACAGCATCGCGCGTTAGATCGCCCGCGATGGTCAGTTGCCAAGACAGTTCGGTGAGCGTAGCCAACGCGGCCAACAGCACATCAAAGCCCTTGCGTTGAATCACTGACCCGACCGAGAGTAACTGTACAGGCCCCTGCCTGAGCATGCCCACTTTGCGCACGACGCGATCAGTGCCTGGTAAAACGCTATCCAACCGGGAGCCCGGCACTTTAAAGTGTTCGATCACCGTCTGAGCGGTAGCCGGACTGGTGACGCAGACCCGCGTCACGTGCTTAAGTGCGCGCCACTCGGTGTCTTTAAAAATGGCCGACTGCTCAGCGCTTAGCCCTGTTTCAAATGCAAGCGGATGGTGCACCAATGCCAGCACGGGGTGGCGTTGGTGTAACGCCGCTGCGACCTCGGGCAGCACGCCAAAGGCCAGACCATCGACCACGATGGGGACGCCAGGCTCAAGCGCCAGTAAGCGTTCACAGGCCTGTTGATGCGTCGCGCGTGAGGGATACGGAAACCCATCACCTAAACCAAGCACCTGAACTTGCCAACCCTGAAGGCGCAGCTCCTCGATGATCCGACGGTCGTAAATATAGCCACCCGTTGCAGTGGCCAAATCACCCGGAATTGCAAATATCAAGCGCTTCATGCTCAGCCTTAAACAAACATCGTCTTTCGTTTGCTTGGTTTGCTTGGTTTGCTTGGTTAGAGTGCAGCCTCGTACCAGGCGCGGGCAACATGGGATTCAGAAATCGTGATGCGCAGCGCGTGCAACTCTTTACCATCGCGACCAAGCGTGCCCGCGCGCGCGGCCTTCGCTAACTGATCAAAAATATATTTGGTCAAGAACTCAGTAGTCGTATTCAACCCCTTAAACTCTGGATGATCATCGAGATTCGAATAGTTTAGTGGCTTGAGTGTGTCTTTAAGAACATCTAGCGCACGCCCGATATCGATCACGATGCCGTTGGCGTCGAGGGTTTTGGCGATGAAGGCCGCATCAACCACAAAGGTTGCGCCGTGCAGAGCTTGTGCCGGACCAAACACTTCACCACGAAAAGAATGGGCGATCATGATGTGATCGCGAACTTCGACTGTAAACACAGAGTGCTCCTTAAGAATAATGAATAAGCTGACAAAGAATGCCGCTTGGCTGACCCAAAATTTTGGTTAATTGCTGAGGCAATGCATTCAACGCGATCGGTTGCGCCAGCAACGCCGAAAGGCGGTCGTCTTTCAGCAACTCAAGTGCGACGCTGAGTCGACGGCGATAGGTAAAGCGCGGCCGACGGGTCGCCGAGATATGCCCAACCTGACTGGATTGCAGACGTAACTGCCGGCTGTGAAAGGCCCCACCCAAGGGCGCACTCACTACCTGACTACCATACCAACTCAGTTCAAGCACCGTGGCTTCTGCGCCGGCAAGAGACAGTGCGGTCGTGAGCCCAGCCGCTGAAGCGCTGGTATGAAACACCAAATCGCAATCGATTAGCGCCGCATCGGGCAGCGCGAACTTCACCCCAAGACTCGCTGCAAGCGGCGCGCGGTCGGGATTGATATCAACAATCGTCACCTCTGCGCCGGGCAAATGACCACATAAAAATGCAACCAAACTACCCAACACGCCACCGCCCACTACGGCAATCCGATCACCGGGCCCAGGAGCTGCATCCCATACTGCGTTCAGGGCGGTTTCCATGTTGGCCGCAAGCACTGCGCGTTCGGGGGTCACGCCTTTAGGCAGTACAGTCACCGCCTCGGTCGCCAAATTAAAATAATCTTGGTGTGGCGTTAGGCTAAAGACAGTGCGACCGAGCAGCTCAGGCGGTCCGCTTTGAACGACTCCCACCGAGGCATAGCCATACTTAACCGGAAACGGAAAGTCGCCGCCCATGAAGGGGGCCCGCATACGCGTGAACTCGGCTTCAGGGACCTTGCCCGCAAACACCAAGGACTCGGTGCCGCGGCTCAGGGCGCTAAAGAGCGTGCGCACTCTGACTTGCTGGGGGCTCGGTGCGGGCAACGTCTCGGCACGCAACTCTGCAACCCCCGGGGCTACGTACCAAAGCGCCTGCGCCTGGCGGACTGTTGAAGAATCAGATGCTGGACTTACCACGTAAAATCCTAAGTTTTCAAACTGTTGGCGCTCTGACCTATACTGCGCGAGCGTTTTGAAGGAGTATAAGTGAACCAAAGGCCTTGATTTTGAAATCAACAAACCCCATTACCCCCGCCATGCTAACAGGCAGAAGAATTTTATTCGGCGTGCTGGCAATCCTAAGCTTTGTTGCAATGCTTGCCTTGTTACGCGGAGCCCTGAGCCGCGAGGTCAACATTTGGGCTGCCGGTGCCCTACTCATATTGTTTGCGGTCACGTTACCCTGGACCGTGGTTGGCTTCTGGAACTCGACCATTGGCTTTCTGGTCGGTCTGCTTGCACGCGATCCACTAGCAGTCGTCTTGCCGCTCGTTGCTCGCGTCAATATGACGGAACCGATCACCTCGTCGACCGCGGTTGTCCTTTGCATTCGCAACGAAACCCCGACGCGCCTTGAACGTAATCTTGAAGCAATCATGCAGGGTTTAGTCGACACCGGCGCTGGCAAACAATTACATATTTATGTATTGAGCGACACCAATGATGTCGTCATCGGCCAACAAGAGCAGCACTGCTTTGACGCGATGGCCGCGCGCTGGCAAGGTCGCTTAGCACTGACGTATCGGCGACGCACCGACAATCAAGGCTACAAGGCGGGCAACATTGCCGACTTTTGCGCACGTTGGGGCCACCTGCACGATTTTGTGGTGACTCTGGATGCGGATAGCTTCATGACGGGTCACGCAATCTTGCGTTTGGTACGCCTGATGCAAGCCAATCCTACGCTGGGGATTTTGCAAGGTCTGGTAGTGGGCTTGCCTTCAACAAGTGGCTTTACGCGGTTATTTCAATTTGGGATGCGCTTAGGCATGCGGCCCTACACGATGGGGTCGGCCTGGTGGCAGGCCGACTGTGGACCGTATTGGGGCCACAATGCCGCGATCCGCATCAAACCTTTTATCGAGCACTGTGAGTTACCTCTTTTACCTGACCACAAGGGCGCGCCCAGACACATCTTAAGTCACGACCAAGTCGAAGCGGTACTAATGCGGCGCGCAGGCTTCGAGGTGCGAGTCATCCCGCAAGAAGACGAAAGCTGGGAAGAGAATCCACCCACCCTGGTTGAATACGTTCGTCGTGATTTGCGCTGGTGCGAGGGCAACCTGCAATACCTTCATTTGTTAAGCATGCCGGGCCTAAAGTTCTTAAGTCGTTATCAGTTATGTATTGCAATCTTAATGTTCCTGAGTTCGCCGGCCTGGATCGCCTTGTTAGTGCTGGCGCTCGTGTTGTTGTGTCTGGCGCCAACACCCACCGCCTTTATGCACGAGGGCTTAGGCATCACCTTGCTGGCGACCACGCTGTTGACGTGGTACCTGCCCAAACTTGCCGGCGCCTTTGACGTCTTGCTGCGCGCAGGCGAACGCAGACGCTTTGGTGGCGGCCTGCGCTTTGCCACAAGCTTCACGCTTGAAATGCTGTTTTCACTTTTGATGACGCCCGTCACCTGGTTGAACCATACGATTTTCATTGTTGGTCTGGTCTTTGGTAAAAAAGCTGGTTGGACAGCCCAGGCACGCGATGATCATTCTGTGCCGCTACTCGCTGCCCTGCGCCAGTTTTGGCCGCATACCTTACTCGGTTCGGGCTTCGCCGTTGCGGTGTGGTCCACACACCCTAGCAGCTTGCCTTACGCCGCCATCATGCTTGCGGGCTTACTGCTTTCGGTTCCTCTCGCAGTCATGACCTCGTGGCCGAGTTTTGGTCGCCTCTTGATGCGCTGGCAATTGCTCAGTTTGCCCGAAGAGCTCTCACCGCCGCTCGCGTTACAACCGCTTGATCTTGAGGTCTTACGTTTTCGCACGGCCTTAAAAGCGAAGGGCGCCCATGAGTAACGCTGGCCAACCCACCGACCCCATCAAGTTCGTCGCACTGTATGGGCGCGTCTTAAAGATGCTAGGCTCCGATCGAAAACTGGGTTGGACTTTAGCTTGCGCCAACGTCACGCTCGCCATGGCGATGTTTGCTGAGCCGATTTTATTTGGCTTGGTGATTGACGCCCTGTCTCGTGCACCGCTTGAACACCCTGAGCAGATTTGGCCGGTGCTCGCACCCCTACTTTTTACGTGGATGGGTTTTGGTTTGTTCACGATTTCTTGTGGCGCGCTCATCGCGCTTTTTGCCGATCGTCTGTCGCATCGCCGCAGACATATTGTCTTACGCGACTATTTTGAACACGTCTTACAGTTGCCCTTGGCGCAACAGAGCGATACGCACTCGGGTCGCCTGATGAAAATTATGCTGCAAGGCACCGATGCGCTTTGGTGGCTTTGGCTGAGCTTTTTTCGCGATCACCTGGCTGCAGCGGTATCGCTGATCGTGCTAGTGCCCGTTGCGCTTTATATCAATTGGCGACTCGCGCTGGTGCTCATTGCACTTTGCTTTGTTTTTGTCGGATTGACACATTTTATTTTGCGCAAAACGCAAGTGCTGCAACAGCAAGTTGAGAGTCATCAGTCGGATCTAGCTGAGCAGGCGTCAGATACTTTGGGCAATATCGCTTTGGTGCAAAGTTTTGCAAGAATCGAACACGAGGTCAGCGCACTTAAAAATATTAGCCAACGCGCCTTAGGCGCCCAAATGCCCGTGCTCTCTTGGTGGGCACTCGTCAATGTGTTGACGCGTTCTTCAACTACCTTAAGTATTTTGTGCATCGTCGCGCTTGGGGCGTGGCTCTTCACCCACGGCCTGACCACTGTGGGCGCGATCGTCACCTTTATCGCGTTTTCGGGAATGGTGATCATGCGCCTCGAACAAATCGTTGGCTTTATCCACCGCCTGGCCATCGATGCGCCCCGCTTACAAGAGTTTTTTCATGTTCTCGATACCGAGCCCTCCATTCACGACTCGCCTCAAGCACTTGATCCTGGGCGCGTGCGCGGCGCGGTTGCCTTTGAAAACGTTACCTTTGCCTACGATAAAAAACACCCTGCGATCCAAGGTCTGAGCTTTACGCTCAAACCGGGCACAACCGTAGCGCTAGTCGGTGCCTCAGGCGCTGGCAAATCGACCGCGTTAAGTTTGTTGTACCGAGCATTTGACCCGCAGGCTGGTCGAATTACCGTCGATGGAACAGACATCCGAGAGCTGCAACTCTCGGCGCTACGCAGCAATATTGGTGTGGTGTTTCAAGAAGCCTTGCTGTTTAACCGCTCGATCGCCGAAAACCTCAGGGTCGGCTTACCCGAAGCGACCGATGCCCAACTTCGCCAGGCCTGTGCCAGTGCGCAAGCGCTCGACTTTATCTTGCAACATCCACAGGGCTTTGATACCAAAATTGGTGAACGCGGACGCATGCTGTCTGGCGGCGAGCGTCAACGCCTGTCGATCGCACGCGTCTTGCTAAAAGATCCGCCAATCTTAATCTTAGACGAGGCGACAAGCGCCTTAGACAGCGCGACCGAAACCAAACTCTTACAAGCACTTGAGGCCGTCACCAAAGACCGCAGCACGCTTGTCATCGCTCACCGACTCGCGACGATTCGTCAAGCCGACACCATCTTAGTCATGGCTCATGGACAAGTCGTCGAAACGGGTTCGTTTGACGAACTCTACGCTCTGGGTGGCCGTTTTACGCAACTCGTGAAAGAACAGTTTACTGATGCCTCGGGCCAATTTATTTCTTGACACTTATGTCAACCGCGCTAACCAAGTCAGTCTCTTTTTGCAAGTCGTACGAAGTCTTTGAATGATCGCGAGCGATACCGCCTACCCCTTACTCACCCGCTTTGACCGGCACAGACACACCGAGATAAAAATGACTGGTTTTTCAGCTCAATGGCTCACCTTACGCGAGCCCGCCGATCACCGCGCACGTGATCAGGCATTGCAACAACGGCTTTGCGTCCAGCTCACGGCTTTGGCACGCACCGAACAACGCGTGATTCGTTTAATTGATTTGGGCTGCGGTTCGGGTTCAAATCTACGTGCCCTCGCCGCGGCGCTTCCTTTTGCACAGCACTGGACCCTAGTCGACTATGACCCCTTACTGCTCGCTGCGGCCCGCGCCGCGCTGCTTGGCTGGGCCGATCGCGTGGTGAGTGACGCGGGGACGCTGACGCTTATCAAAAATAACCAGACCATCGAAATTGATTTCGTGCAGATTGACTTGGCACGCGACATCGAGCGCGTGCTCGCCTGGCCTGCTGACGTCATCACCGCCGCAGCTTTTTTTGATCTTGTGGCAGAAGCCTGGTTAGTGCGATTTTGTCAGGCGCTGCGCGTCACGCTTTATACCGTCTTGACGTATGACGGCACCGAGCAGTGGTTGCCGCCACACCCCAGTGATAGCGCGATCTTAAAAGCTTTCCATGCGCATCAACAGACCGACAAAGGTTTTGGAGTCGCGGCAGGCCCCAACGCCGCTCTCATCATGGAGCGTGAGTTAGCGGCTCGTGGCTTTGGGGTGACCTTGGCGCCGAGCCCCTGGCAAATCGACCGCAGCGAAACGGCGTTCATCGAGGCACTGGCGAGCGGCAGTGCTGGCGCGGTGCGCGAAACCGGTCTAGTCGAGGCTGCACAAGTTGAACAATGGCTGGCGGCACGAATCGCCGCAGAGCATTGCACAGTTGGACATTGGGATATTATGGCTACCCCAAATATATAAACGGGTCCACGCGAGTCTGATCTTTGCGCAGGTCTGGTCTTATCTTGTGTTAGCCCACGGTATTTTTAAGTGTGCCCACGCGCTCGATGATGACCTCAATGGTGTCACCTGCGTTTAAAAACCGCGGTGGCTTGCGGCTAAATCCAACGCCCTCTGGCGTACCGGTTGCGATCACGTCGCCCGCACGTAGTTCAGTCACGCTCGACATGTATTCAATCAGCTTTGCAACTGAAAAAATCATTGTCGAAAAAGAGGCATGCTGCATCGTTTCACCAGACACCACCGTCGTGAGTGACAGGTTTTCAAGTGGGCCTACTTCATCGGGGGTCACCAAGGCTGGGCCGATCGAACTTGAGCGAAAAAAGTTTTTACCTTGATCAAGCGTGCGCTGAAACTGATAGTCGCGCACCGAACCGTCCATAAAACAGGTGTAGCCTGCAACATAGCTTAAGGCCTGGGCTGCAGGGACATTACGCGCCGTTTTATTTAGAACAACCGCCAGTTCACCCTCAAAATCAAATTCGGGTGACAGGGTCGGTTTTTCGAGTGACTCGCGGTGCGCCACCATCGCAGCCGGAATCTTGACGAAGGTACGCGGAAACTCTGGCAACTTATGGCCCGCCTCAGCCGCATGTGCCGCGTAGTTCAAGCCAATGCAATGCATCGTCACGGGTTTGGCGAACAAGGGCAAATATTGCAAGCTTGCCTCTTGCCGGTCTGGCTGCGTGGCGAGTGCTAACGCTGCGCGCGCAGCGTCAAAACCATTTTTTTGAATCAACTCCAATAAGTCTGCATAGGTTTGTCCAATCTTAGTCGAAAGATCGATCACTCCACCATCGGACTGGATGGCGCCGTAGTATGACTGCCCGTTCACGAGGTAGCTAGCTAGTTTCATTAAATAATTCTCTCAAGGCCAGATCAGACTTCAGGGATGACTGAGTAAAAGCTTAGCGTAAATCTCTTTAGCTTGCTTTGACTGAACCACTGCTATGCTGACTTTTCTCAAGCGTGCCAATCACGCCGAAAGGCTTCACGATAGCTAAAGCGATCGGCTGGATGAACGCTTATCGCAAGTTCGACTAGCTCGTCGCGTTCGTCTAGGTAACGTCGAGCCACCCATAATCCAGCGCTGCGCGCCGGGGCATCTAATTTTTTTGCGAGCGCTGCTGGCAATATCATCGCGCGGATCTCTTGCTGGACCGCCTTGATACGACAAGCGAACTGGTTTTCGATCAGCTGATATAAAGGCTGGCTCAGTCGACCACTGGCCCCCGCAAGCGAACGAAATCGGGGTGCCACATAGACATCCGTCAAGCAAATCGGTAATGCCTGACCCTCGACAGAGCGCAGCGCTTGGATGTGCAACCAGGTCTCGCCTTCGGACGCGTCCAATAACGTCGCCTGCTCTGCATTGATCGGGTTCACGGCCGTCTGAAAGACCTGCAAATAAGTTTCGCTTGCGTACTGCCGCAAGTCAGTGATGCCAGACATTGTCTGTGTGTACTGGCGCGACGCGGTCTGCGCGACCACTCGACTCCCCACGCCGGGTTGTCGCACCACAAGACCCTGTTGGACAAGTTGCTTGACCGCTTCTCGGGCAGTCGAGCGAGAGACGCCAAACTGCGCGCACAATTCGTATTCGGTTGGCAACAGATCGCCAATGGAATATTGCTTTGAGTAAATTTCGTTGAACAGCGTTTTAGCTAACTGCGCGTAGCGAGGACCCGAGCCAAACGCCTCAAATCGATCGCTGTTCATAGCACCGCGTGTTCGCGCAAAAACGCGATTTGTTTTGCAGAAAATCCTGCCTCGGTTAGCAGCGCGTCTGTGTCGGCGCCCATCGCTGGGGCCGCACGCAGCGGTGCCGCATCCCCACCACAACGAAGCGGCGTCGCGACGCCCAAAATTTCTTTGCCCTCAGGCGTGCGGGTCGTGACGACTCCTTGTCGGGAATGAACAAAGGGGTTGTCAAGTGCTTGCGCGACATCGTAGACCGGCGAGGCGGGGACTTTACCGGCAAATTTTTTCATCCAATTCGCCGTGGTGTCGGTACGAGTCACGCTGTCAATATCCGCATTGAACTGCTCGCGATTTGCGAGACGATTTTTGTACGAGTTGTATTCAACGCGAGCGGCCCACTCGGGCTTACCGAGTTCGGTGGCAAGCACCGGCCAAAATTTCTCTTTATTACACATGATAAAGATCCAGCCATCTTTGGTGGGATAGAGTTGGCTAGGCACTAAGGATGGATGACCCGAGCGTGGTGCACGGCCGGTGACGTGCGAGCCATTTAAATACCAAGTCGCCAGATAAGCGAGGTTGTGCATCGCGACGTCGAACAGGCTGCAGTCAACATCGCGCCCCACCCCAGTTTGCCGCGCACCCAAGACTGCCGAAACCAAACCTAAGGCAGCGGTCGTGCCCGTCATCAAGTCAATCATCGACAGGCCAAAGCGCGAGGGGGGACCATCAGGCTCGCCGGTTAAAGACAGATAACCCGCCTCCGCTTGCATCAAATAATCGTACCCGGGCCAACTCGCGCGTTCACCCTCCCTACCATAGGCCGAAAGGTGCACACAGACAATATCTTTGCGCACGTGTTTGAGTGCGTCATACGTCAAACCCATCTTGGCGGGCAAGTCGCCGCGCAGATTGTTAAACACCGCATCAGCGTGCTCAAGCAATTTATGCAAAACCTCTTGGCCAGCAGCTTGCTTCAGATCGAGTCTGACACTTTTTTTATTACGGTTAAACGCCTGATAAAAATGACTGTCGCCAGGGCCAAAATAGTGCGGGCCCACAGCCCTTCCCACGTCGCCACCATCGTGCGGATTTTCTATTTTAATAACCTCGGCACCTAAATCCGCGAGGTGCTGGGTTGAAAACGGGCCCGCACCGTATTGCTCGATGGCTAGAATGCGCAACCCTTGAAGAGGCAGACTCATATCGGGTTCCGAGCGATCAACTGTTTAGCGATAATGATGCGCTGCATCTCGTTGGTGCCCTCGCCAATTGTCAGCAGGGGTGCATCGCGATAAAACCGCTCGACCAGGTATTCTTTTGAATAACCATATCCACCATGAATTCGCATCGCTTCCATGCTGTTCTCTAGCGCCGATTCGGTGGCAAACAACTTTGCCATACCAGCCTCCATATCGCAACGTTCGCCGCGATCGTAGGCCGCTGCCGCACGCATCGTTAACAAACGCGAGGCTTCGGTGCGCGTGGCCATATCGCCCAGCTTCAGCTGAATCGCCTGATGCTCGCAAATCTGCTTACCGAAGGTTTTGCGTTGTTGCGAATATTTGACGGCTTCATTTTGTGCAGCCTGGGCAACACCAACGCCGCGTGCAGCAACGTTGATACGGCCTAGCTCAAGACCATTCAAGATCATCTGCAAACCTTTACCTTCTTTGCCGCCAATTAGTTGACTGGCTGGAACCCGACACTGCTCAAACACCAGTTCAGCAGAGTCGATGCCTTTGTAGCCTAGTTTTTCAAGCTTACGACTCGCACGAAAGGCATCACTTTTTTCAACTAAAAACAGACTCATCCCTTTGTGGCGCGGGTTGGTATTGAGATCTGTTTTCACCAAGACCGCAAAGCAGTTTCCGTAGATGCCGTTTGAGATCCACATCTTGTTGCCATTGATAATATAGTCGTCACCGTCGCGCACCGCAGTTGTTCGAATCGCCTGCAAGTCAGTACCGCAATCAGGTTCGGTTAACGCAATCCCGCCACGCAACTCGCCCGTTGCAAACCGCGGCAAGAAGGCTTTCTTTTGCGCCTCAGTGCCATTGCGCTGAAGCGCAGCCGCCATAATCACGTGCGAATTGATGATGCCAGACACTGACATCCAAACGACCGAAATATGTTCAATAATCTTCGCGTAAGTCACTGTCGATAGTCCCAAGCCGCCATATTCTGGCGCAATCAGGCAACCAAACAAGCCCATTTCTTTCATTTTTTCGACGATCGCTGCGGGGTACTCATCGTCGTGTTCGAGTTGCCAGGCAAAGGGCTTGACCTCTTTCTCAAGAAACCGATCAACCATATCCAGAATCAGTCGCTCTTGGCCTGCGTCTTCGGTGCTCATTTTTTTAATCTCCAGTGCTGCGCTAAAAAATTCTCATGAAACTCTGTCAAATACTCGTACGTGGCTCAAAAATGTCAGCTCACTGGCTGCGCCCCAAACATTGCGCGAGGTCGCGCGCCGAGTATTTTTCAAGATTCAAAACCTGCTCTTCGATTTCAAGGCTACGAGTGGCCGAGACCTGTCTGGCTGCGTTGTCGCGGTATTTAGTCACAATGTCTTGCGCAGTTAACGGGCGGTCAACTGAGCCTCGGTTCATCGCTTCACGCTCGCGAATCACACGACCGTCTTTGAGTTCGACGATCACCTCGCCATCGAAGTATTTTGGAAACCGGCTGGCGGGATCAACCGAATATTCGGTAATCGCGGCAAGCGCCAAGACCTTTGGATCAGATAGAGCAGGCTCGTCGATATCATCGAGCGTTAACCGGCCTTTTAACAAAGCGGTGCCGACCAGATACGGTATGCTGAACTGCGCCTCGTAAGAATTAGCCGGTTTGCGTTTTGCCTGCTCAGGCTCGCACACTGTCTTGACCACTTCTGCTGGCACCAGCACCTCAATGCGTTTGATTTGGTCTGCACGAACGCCTTGCTCATAGATACGTGTGGCGGCGTCCACCCCCGCGTGGGTAAAGTGGCACGCAGGCAGAGGTTTAACCGACACGCGGTCAAGCTCCCAAACTCGACCAAGATCTTGCGTCGCCATGCTTAAGTCGTAATCGTCACGTCCGGCGAGATGGCTGGCATACAGTCCAAACCGCCCTTCATAGGCCAGCCGCGTGCCGACGTAACCGTGGCGTCCCATCGTTGCCGCAGTGACTCCTGCATACCCCGCCCAGCCCGGGTGCATACGTTTGTTCCAGGCGCCGTCATTCAAAAACTCTAAGCTGCCCGAGGCGACCGACAAAGCTAAGCCTTGAGCATCGACATACTGAGCGGCGTTCAGCCCGAGCAGCCAGCCCGCGACCATCGTACAGCCGAAGGTACCAACCAAGCCTGTTGGATGAAATCCAATCTGATGAAATCCACCCTTCGCGACTGACCCAAGTCGCGCTGCGATTTCAACACCCAGAACAAAGGCCGTTAATAGCTCAGCCCCTGTTTTGTTATGGTGCGCCGCCAAGGCAAGTGCCGTGGGTAAGGTTGAAGTGGTGGTATGAATCACACCCTGTGCATGGGTATCGTCATAATCCAAGCCGTGAATCAAAATACCATTCATCAAGATTGCATTTCGAAGATCCAAGCGTTTATCTGAACCGAGTACGATCGAACGGCCACCCGAGTTCAATTCTGTAATCGCGCCCATCGCACGTTTAGAAAAATCATAGCCGTGAGAGGCTAAGGCGATACCAAACGCATCGAGCATCAATAACTTAGCGCGCTCTTTAACCTCTTGCGGAATATCGTCCGTTTTAAAATTGACGGCAAACGCAGCAAGCTGCTCTGAGATCGCTTGACCCATTTCGGGCGTAGTCGGCACTGGTATCGTCATGATGTTCTCTTGTTAATCAACTTTGGCACCAGAAAGCTTCACTGCCACCGCCCAGCGTTTAAGTTCTTGTTCGATGAAGCTGCGGAACTCGCCAGGCGTGTTACCCACGGGTACCGCACCTAAGGCCGCAAGCTTTGCCGCAAATTCTTTTTCTCGCAACGCGCTCATTGAAATCTCTGACAGTTTTTTAATCACGTGTTCGGGCGTTTTGGCCGGCGCCACTAAGCCAATCCACGCAACCGCCTGAAATGCAGGGTAGCCGGCCTCAGCAACTGTTGGGATGTCTGGTGTGGCTGCGGCGCGCTGAGCACTCGACACTGCAATGGCGCGCAAGCGCCCCGACTGCATAAGAGGGATTGCGCCCGGTCCAGTTTCAAACATAGCCGAAATACGACCCGCCATTAAATCAGTCAGCGCCGCAGGCCCTCCCTTATAGGGCACATGCGTCATATCGATACCAGCGGCCTGTTTGAAGAGTTCCATAATCAGATGGTTGGTGACACCGCTACCACCCGAACCATAGTTGATTTGACCTGGGTTTTTTTTAGCCAGCTCAACAAGGTCTTTGATATTCTTAACCGGCAAGTCAGGATTGACCACTAAATACTGAGGCACGATTGCGATCAGACTGATTGGGGCGAAATCTCGCAAGACGTCATAGGGCAAGTCTTTGTATAGCGCTGGATTCACAGCAAGAGTGGCGCTTGAACCCATCATCAGCGTTAAGCCGTCGGGCGTTGCACCTGCGACGATTCGACTGCCTAAAATCCCCGAAGCACCGGCGCGGTTATCGACAATAAAACTGGAGCCTGGAATATTCTCGGCAAACTTTTGCGCCATATAGCGAGCCACCAAATCAGTGGCTTGCCCCGGCGGAAATCCGACAATCATTTTTACCGGGCTTTCAGGATATTGTGCAAAACCGGACGGCGCGGTGAGAGACAAAATTAGTGCGCTGAGGACTAGAGTGACTCGTTTAAGCATTTTCATTATTTTTCTCTTGGTTGTTATTTGTAACGAGACAGCGCCTTAATCACCCACACCATGCCCGCGCTTGGGGATTAGAGCCGAACGAATGAAGTTCATGATCTCAACGCCACTTTGATTGAACGCGCGCGTTTTGACCGTCACGATACCTTGCGTTGGCCGACTCTTGGATTCGCGAACTTCAAGCACTTCGGTTTCAGCATAAAGCGTATCGCCGGCAAACACCGGCGCAGTCAGATTAATTTCTTTCCAGCCTAAGTTTGCGACCGCTTTTCCGCTGATGTCATTAACCGTCATGCCCAACACAACGGCTAACGTCAGGCCGCTGCTCACCAAGAGCTTGCCAAATTCGCTTTTTTCGGCAAAGGCCACATCGCAATGCATGGGATGAAAATTCATCGTCAGCAAAGAAAAATGAATATTGTCGGCGTCGGTCAATGTGCGACCCGGACGATGTTCATAGACTGCACCGAGCTCAAAGTCTTCAAGATAACGGCCATAGCTCGCCTGATAGCGCTTATGACCTACCGTTTTGATCTCCATAACCCGCCTATTTGTTTGATTTGTTAGTTTGTTCGTACAAAGTATCACCCAAAAGAAAAGCGACTGTCAACTTGCATCAACCCCATCAATAGTCAGCCAGTACCGGTCTTGTCTAGCGTAAACATGAAGGGCACCAAAATAGCGGGGGCGACGTGCTTAAGCAATACGGCTGCCAAGCCCCCGCCCATGAAAGGCTAAGCGACACCGAAAATGAACACCACAACAGGCTGTATTTTTTCTATGACCGCTAACTAATCTTTATAGCTATTATCGGTCTTATCCAACTGCCTCAGCATGGCCGGCCATTCAAGAACGCCATAGCGACGTGTGACGCTCGGATTCCATTGCGTATTTGCCTTGGCCACAACATCCGCTGACGGGATAATCAGTTCAGCGTTACACGCCATGGCATCGACTTGCACCTTACAGGCGAGTTCAAGGCGATAAATACTATTGAAAGCTTCAGGGATCGACGGGCCTAGCGCTAGCAAGCCATGGTTATGCAAAATCATCACCTCGGCATCACCCAAGTCTCGTTGCAAGCTTTCTTGTTCAGACAGATCAACCGAAATCCCTTCGAAGTGGTGATAGGCCACCTTGGCAAAGCGCGTGGCGGTTTGCGTCAGAGGCAGCAACCCACACTTCAAAGTCGAGACCGTCATACCAGCGCGCGTATGGGTGTGAATAATGCAGGCGGCATCCGGACGCGCAGAATGGATCGCGCTGTGAATAACGAATCCAGTACGATTGATGCCATAGTCTTCATTGGGTCGATCAACAATATTTCCGTCGATATCAATTTTGATCAAGCTTGAGGCGGTGATCTCTGTGTAAAGCAAACCGTAAGGATTAATCAAATAGTGCTGTGGCTCGCCGGGTACCATCGCCGAAATATGATTCGCGATCATGTCAGTCATGCCATACAGCGCCACCAACCGATAACACGCAGCCAGCTCAACCCGCGTCTGCCATTCGCCAGCACTGACCCGATCTTTAAGCGGCCCAGGTGGAATTTTTGCTGACGTACTCATCATGATTGGTGAAACGGTTCCCATGAAATCTCCTTAGTTTTTAATTTATATTTAGACAGCCATTTCTTAAACGCGAGGTTGCGCCACTTCGAGCGTCGACCACGCCCGCATACGATCAACCATCTCGGGTGCAGCACCCAAGTAGTTGGCAGGGTCGCACAGGCGATCGATGGTTGCTCGATCTAGTTTGCTTGTGATTTTTGTGTCTGTGTAGAGCACCTCGGCAAGCTTGAGCCCTTTGGTTGAGGCTACGCGACAGGCGTCATAGACCACGTCGTGGGCGGTCTGGCGCCCGATATGCGGTGCTAAACCCATCATCACGGCTTCGGCTACGATCAGGCCGCCAGACAAGTCAAGATTTTTAAGCATACGGGCGGTGTCGACTTCTAGACCACTCAACATAAACTTGGCTTGATGCAGGGCACCCGCAGTCAGAATAAAGGATTCGGGGATGGCCGCCCATTCAATATGCCAAGGGCCTGTCGCGCGCTCAAAGTCTTGCACCATGGCGTCAAGCGCCAAGCCCGCGTGCTGGCGCACAGCCTTTGAAGCACTTAGCATCAGCTCACACGAAATCGGATTACGTTTTTGCGGCATCGTGCTCGAGGCCCCACGGCCTTTGACAAAAGGCTCGAACGCCTCGCCGAGTTCGTTGGTCATCATCAGCATAATATCGAGCGCGATTTTTCCTAAAGACCCCGTCACAAGCGCCAAAAATTGAATCGCCTCAGTCAAGCCGTCACGCGCCACGTGCCAGGTCACGGGGGCCGCTTCAAGTGCTAACTCTTTCATTAATGCAGCATGCACGGCAAGCCCTTGAGAGCCCAACGAAGCGAGCGTGCCCGCCGCGCCGCCAAACTGACCGACCAGCACGCGAGGCTTAAGTTGCACGAGTCTTTCGCGATGGCGTCTGACCATCAGCAGCCAAACCGCAACCTTATAGCCAAACGTAATCGGCAAGGCGTGTTGCAGATGCGTGCGTCCCGCCATCGGCGCATCGCGGTATTGCGCAGCTAAGGCATCGAGGATTTGATCGAGCTCGTTCAGATCGGTTTCAATGATTTGCAGGGCCGCACGGACTTGCAAGACGGTGGCTGTATCCATAATGTCTTGAGTGGTCGCACCCCAATGCAAATATTCACCGTCGGGACCACACATTTTTGCTAGCTGATGCACCAGCGGCAAAATTGGGTATCCCACGATCTCGGTCTCACGTTTGAGCTCAACCATGTCAAGTTTGGTCGAATCTGCCAGTTGCGCAATCACTTCAGCCGACCGCGCCGGGATCACACCAAGTTTGCCTTGTACTTTAGCCAGGGCAATTTCAGTTTCGGTGTAGCGGTATACCGTCGCAGCGTCGTCAAAGACCGCGCGCATCGCGGCGGTACCAAACATGTCTTTAAAGATTGAAGACTCAAGCATCGAGATCGGCATGGCAATATCATCACAAAAGGGGGTTGCCATATAGTAGGGGTGGGGCTTTCACCCGTCAACGTCGCCACACACCTTGCGCGCGGCAAAGCACGGCGTTTACCCCTAGAGGCGCATGGCCAAACTTCACTTCTTGCGCAATAAAAGCTATTCTCCGGGATAGTTATGTGCCAGAGGGGCTGCTGGGCTAGTCAATCAGACACGGCAGCCCGACGTTCACCATTTTTAAAAAGTTTGGATCACCATGATGAAGCTCTTCACTCGAAAAATATTATTAGTGGCCGCGCTTGGCGCAACAACGCTGGCTTTTAACTCGCCAAGCTTGGGTCAAGACTACCCAACACGCAACATTACGATGGTGATGCCATATGCCGCGGGCGGCCCGGGTGACATCATCACTCGGCTGTTTGCCTCGGCCATGCAAAAACAATTGGGCCAAACGATTGTGGTCGATAACCCCTCAGGTGCAGGCGGCAGCATCGGCACAGCCAAAGTCGCGCGTGCAGCGCCCGATGGCTACACCCTATTGATGATTCACATTAGCCATGCCACGAATGTGCTGATGATTAAAAATCTGCCCTATTCTCCGATCGACGACTTCGAGCCAATCGGCTTAGCAACCGTCGGGCCAATGGTCGTCACTGGGCGCAAAGATCTACCAGCCAAAGACGCTAAAGAATTTGTGACCTACCTTAAAGAAAACAGCGCGAAGATCTCCATGGGGCACGCTGGCATCGGTTCAGCCTCACACCTTTGCAGCTTGATGTTCATGGATTCGCTGGGCGTTAAACTAACTCTGGTGCCTTACAAGGGCGCAGCCCCCGCAATCAACGATTTAATGGGCGGCCAAATCGACATCATGTGCGATCAAACGACAAGCACCATCCCTGCCATTAGTGGCGGACGCATCAAAGCCTATGCCGTTGCTGGCACTGCTCGGTTGCCAGCGCTGCCAGATTTGCCTGCCTTAAGTGAAGTCGGTGTCAAAGGCTTTGATATCAGCATTTGGTTTGGCCTGTATGCGCCAAAAGGCACCCCAAAACCCATCATCTCCAAGCTTTCTGCCGCATTGGCCGCGGCTGTTGTCGACCCTGACGTCAAGGCAAAACTTGAGGGGATCAGCACCACAGCGGTCTCACCAGACATGGCCGTACCCGACAAGTTACGCGCGCATTTGAAAAATGAAATCGAGACCCTTGGACCTTTGCTGATTAAATCGGGGATTACGCCGAACTAAAACTGCACCACCGCCCGGCCACGTACGCCCGAGTGAATCAACTTTTCGCAATGTGTTTTCAAACTATCGAACGCAATCGTATAAGCTATTTTATGAATATGTCTCGGGCGCAGATCACCGCCTTTTTGCATACGCGTCCACACTGTGCCCCGCGTGGGCACGGGATGGTTACCGTTGATGCCGATCAGCGACACTGCGCGCAAAATAAACGGATAAATCGCAGTGGTAAAGTTTTCGCCGGCGGCGTTACCAAAGGCGCACACCACGCCGCGCTGTTTAGTTGAGCGCAGAGCGGCATCCAAGGGTTTGCCGCCCACCGCATCGATGACACCGGCCCAGCGCTGTTCTTCTAAAAACTTATCCCCTCCGGCAATTTCATCCCGACCAATCACTTCGGTCGCACCAATACTTTTTAAATAAGCCGTTTCAGTGTCTTTTTTTCCGGTACTGGCCACCACTTGATAACCTAGGCCTGCCAGCATATCGATCGCAAAGGATGAGCTACCGCCGGTTCCACCGGTTACCAAAATCGGACCATTCCCTGGTTTGACGCCACGCAACAACAACTCGTCCACAGCCAGCGCCGAGGTGTAAGCCGCCAGGCCCATCGCCACTGACTCGAAAGGGTCGGTATCTTCAGGCACATGCGCAGCCCAACTACCGGGCACACGCACGTACTCGCTGTAGGCACCGTCACGCCGCATCCCGAACTCACGTCCGCCTTGTACGGTGACAACGGCACCCACCTTAAACTCTGGATTTGTGGATCCGACTACCAAGCCGGCCACCTCAACGCCCGGCACTGCCGGCAAAGTCGAAAGCACCTTTCCGACACCGGTCACAGCACGTGCATCTTTGTAGTTTACGGCTGCGTACTGCGACTGAATAACGATATCGCCAGGTGCCAGATCTTCAAGAGTCTGCTCGACCATCCGGCTCACACGCTGTCCGTTTTCTTCGTATAACTTCAGAGATTTAAATTTCATTTTTTTCTCCTTGGAATCTTGTTATTCGCGCAGCACAGTGCAGCACAGTGCAGCAAACACTGTCTGTCACGCGCGCTGAATCACCGCGCCGCACGCCAACAAGGCCTCTATCTCAGCCTGCGAAAAGCCAAACTCAAGCAAAAGCTGACAACTATGCTCACCCAACGCCGGCGGACCATAACGCACACGCGACTGCGCCTCGCGATCACCCGCAGCAAAACCCGGCATACGCACCAAACCGGCTACTGAACTATAGGTATCAACGATCACGCCGTTATGGGCGAGTTGCGGCGATTGCATGACCAGATCGTAATCGGCAATTGGCCCACAGATAAGGTCAGCCGCCTCGAAGAGCTCTTGCCATTCCAGCGAAGTTTTATGCGCGAGCAGCGCTTTAAGCTCTTGCATCAAGCCGTCGCGATTCGCAACACGCTTTGGGATTGTTGAAAAATCAGGGTGCGACGCCAATTCGGGTTTATTCAATAACTGACAAAGCGCGACCCAGCGATCGTCGTGATAAGCGGCAAGCATGATCCAGCCATCTTTGGTTGGATACGCTTCGTTAGGCGCAGAGTATGGCGCAGCCGTGCCTGTGCGCAGCGGCAGCTCACCGCTCGACAGGTAAGACGCGACCGCCGACAGCTGCAGCATGACCGCGCTGTTATATAACGAAAAATCAAGGTGCTGACCGTCACCCGTCGCGTCGCGCACGCGCAAAGCCGCGAGCACGGCCGAGGTTGAAATAAAGCCAGTCACCATATCCACTGCTGGCACTAACACTTTCATCGGCGGCGAATTGGCATCACCAATATTACTCATCAGCCCGGACACTGCCTGCACGATGCCATCGACGCCAGCCTTATCGCGCCAAGGCCCCGTCTGACCATACGCCGAGACAGAGCCAAAAATCAACCCGCGATTAAGTTTCTGCAAGACCGCAAAACCTACGCCAAGCTTATCCATCACACCGGGTCGAAAGCTTTCAAGCACGATATCTGCCTGCACTGCCAGACGCTTAATCACCGCCACGCCTTCAGGTTTTTTCAAATCAACCGACAGCGACCGCTTATTGCGATTAAAACTCATCGAGACGACTGACTCACCCTCTTGCCAGGGCGGACCAAGTTTTCTGCCGATATCGCCACCGGGCGACTCAATCTTCAGCACCTCGGCGCCCATGTCACCGAGCTGCATGCCAATCAAAGGGCCTGCACCGATTTGCGTAAAATCAAGCACCTTGATACCAGTAAGCGCCTGGTTGATGTTAACGCTAGGTACGCTGCTCATACCTGAACCTTATTTCTCAACTTTGAAATTCATCGCTTTGATGGTTTTTTGCCAAAATAACAAATCACGTTTTAGCATCTCACCCATTTGTTGTGGATTCAAATACGTCAGCACAAAGCCTTGACCTGTTAAACGCTCACGCGTCACTGGGTCAGCTAAGGCACGTGCAAACGCCGACGAGAGCTTCTCGACTACCGCGCTCGGTGTATTCGCTGGCGCGAGAATCGAATACCACAGGGGCGCGTCAAAGCCAGGCAAGGCCGCCTCTGCGATGGTTGGCACATTGGGCATCGCCGCAGACCGAGTTGGCGTCGTCACAGCCAGTGCGCGCAGTTTGCCCGCCTTGACCAACCCATCGAGCGAAGCCATTGTGCCGATCGCGCTTTGCACCTGCCCACCCACCAAATCCGCAATGGCAGGACCGGTACCCTTGTAAGGCACATGTGTCACCTGCACTCCGGCAGAATAGTTAAACAGTTCAAAGGCAATATGTTGCGCGGTTCCTGCCCCGGGCGTCGCGTGATTAAATTTGCCGGGATTGGCCTTCACTAGAGCGATAAATTCTGTTAAGTTCTGAGCAGGCACTGAGGGATGCACGACCAACACCATCGGCACTGAAGCAATCTGCGCGACGGTGACAAAATCTTTTTCAATATCAAACGGAACTTTGTTATCCAACCAAGGATTGATCGTGATCTGATTCGCGGCAATCAACATCGTGTAGCCATCCGCAGCAGACCTCGCCACAAACTCTGCGCCAATATTACCTCCGGCCCCACCCTTGTTTTCAACAACAACGCTTTGTCCAAGGCTTTCTGATAGCAGGGGTGCGAGCGCTCTTGCCAAAATATCATTTCCACCGCCAGGCGGAAACGGCACAACGAACCGAATGGATTTATCTGGAAACTGAGCTGCCGTTTGAGCCTGAGCCTGCAAGGTGTTGACACTCAAGCCTAGGGCGATGAGCCAGACGGCCAGCAAAGGCAAAGGCCTTCCCAAATGGCACAGCCGTTTGAACGGCGCTTGAAACTGACTGACTACTTTTATAATTTTTTTCATGTCGCTCTCTATTTTTTGACGACCCGCGGCAGCTAGGTCTGGCGCATTGCTTTTGACAAGCACTCTACGTTACGTCGCACGCATTGACTTGGGCAAGGTTCCCAAAACGATTCCAACAATAATTAATACGGTCGCAATAAGCAAGGCGGGGCCTAAGACCTCGCCCAGAAACAGACTCGAACAAAGCAAAGCAATGAGCGGCACGCCCAGCAACCCCATCGATACCCCCGCCGCAGGCAAATCACGGTTGACGATATTCATGAGCCAATAGGCGATACCGTTTCCGAACAGGCTACCAAAACCCACTAACAAAATAACTTCTACCGACCAGTCGATGTGTGGCATCCCTTCAAGCGCAAACGCCAGAAGAACCTGCGTCACACTGCCCACCAACATCTGCCAGGGTAATAAGGCAAACAGCGGCGTCACCCACTTATGGGCGCGACCATAGACAATTGATATCGCCCAAAGTAACGCACCAAGCAGCACGAAGCCATGGCCAATCAACACATTTCGATCCCCCCAGTCCATGGCGCTCGGTTGCAAAATCAGCACCAAGCCAGACATGCCAATGACCAAACCAAGGATTCGACGGGGCGTAAACGACTCATTTAAAAAAAGCCAAGCAGCAGGCAATACCCAAAGCGGAGTCGTGTAGGCCAACACAATCGATTTTCCGGCTGGCAAATACTGCAACCCTACGCTGACTAATATCGAAAAGCCAACCATATGCAACCAGCCAATACTGAAAATAATCGGGATATCTGCGCGCACCGGAATGCGCAGTTGTTTAGTCGCGATGCACAAAACAAAAAATATCAGACAGGCTGGCACAAGCCTAAAGGCAGTTACCCATATAGGCGAAACAAACTCGAGCGATTTTTTTGCAATGACCCAGTTCACACCCCAAATGATGACTAGCAGAGCCAATAAAAAAATCGCGCGGCTACGACGTGAAGCTTCAGCGCGCATCGGTGTCGTAGCGAAAGCCACCCGCTGCATTGGGCTCGATACGACCGATCGTAGGCGCTGGAAAATGGGCTGGAAAAATCAAATGACCCGTTTCTGCATGCTTGTCAATCAAGGCTGCGCGCGATACGCGCGCAACGTCCTGATTGTCGTCAGCCGTGGTTGACATTTCTGGATAGCGTAACTGGATCTGATGGTGAATCACGTCTCCGGTCAACACACCTCGCTGCCCTTCGGATTCAAGATTAATCACAATATTGCCAGGAGTGTGCCCAGGACAAGACTCAATCCAAAGGCCTTTATCCACCTCATGAGCGTCGTCAACCAACACAGCTTGTTTAGCACGCACAATTGGATCGATACTGTCTTCAAACGCTTGTGTATGCGTATCTTTTTTACCGCTTCGATACATTGACTCAGCGTGCGCAAATTCAGTTTTTGACATGAGGTACTTTGCATTTGGAAAGGTCGGTTTCCACACGCCATCGACCAGACGGGTGTTCCAGCCGACATGATCCCAGTGCAAATGCGTGCACATGACGTAATCGACCTCTTCGGGTTTGACGTTGGCTTTTGCAAGCGCCCCCAAAAAATCGGTATTCATTTGATGAAACGCCGGGCGTAATGGACGTACTTTATTGTTGCCGCAACAAGAATCCACCAAAATCGTGAAACGGCCTGTTTTCACAACAAAGGAATGAAAGCTCATTTGAAGCCGGCCATCGTCATTCAGCTGGCCGCCTGGCAGTTCGCGCAAGCAAGTCGTTAGCATGTCTTGCGTCAAGTCCGGAAAGAAGTCACGTGCCGGGGCATAGGGGCGCTCGAGTTCGAGCACGCGTTCAACCATAAACCGTCCGACTTTAGTCTGAGCCATTGCTTTGTCCCCTAATCATTTATTTTTTAGTATGAGTCGCCTACTGTATTGCCTGGCTCTCTTGTAGTCAAACCAGCTTTGTCTGACGTGGCTAACGCATGACGAACCATGCAAGCAATCCCACTACCACCCCGCCGAGTGCCGGCCAAACCCAGCGCGCAAGCGGAGAGGCGGCCGAGTTGCGAGTCAGTGCAGCGGTCTCTTTGGCTTGCGGGCTGGAGGCCTGCTCTTCTAAATCCGTCGTGTTGCTGGTTGCCGGATATTTAGCCTGTAAGGCCAGCTCAAAGCGTTTGAAGAAATCTTCGGCCAGAGACTTGGCCACACCATCAATCAGGCGCTGCCCAAGCTGAGCAATTTTGCCACCCACCTTTGAGTGCACGGTGTAACGCAGCTCACAACCACTTTCAGTAGGAAGTAAGTTAACGTTTGATTCACCTTGTCCAAAGCCGGCGACACCTCCTTGCGCTTCAAACTGCAAGGCGTACGAGACCGGCGCCTGAATATCGGCCAACTTGACTTTGCCATTGAATTTGGCAGAGACCGGCCCGATCTTGATAGCAACCATCACAGCGTATTCGTTTTCTGCCGTCAGGTCGAATTTTTCGCAGCCCGGGATGCAGGCCTTTAAAATCTCGGGGTCATTGAGCGAATCCCAAGCCTGCTGTTGCGACACACTTAACTGACGACTTCCCTGCATATCCATCATTTTCTCTTTCAAAAATAACTACTGTCTGAGGATGCTGGCCATGCCGTGCGCCAAGTCCTCAAGGTGTTCTAAATTATGAATCGCCAACATACCATCCGCTTTTTTTTGCAGCACCTGCGCACCACTGGCGCGCGGCTCATACTCACCGAACCGCAACAAGGGGTTCAACCATAACAGACTGCGGCAATTGCGTTTCAACCAACCCAATTCGGCCTCTAACTGCCCGGGGCGCCCAGTATCCAGGCCATCGCTAATGAGCAACACGACCGTACGCAAGCCGACAAGCTGACGTTGCTGGGTGCTACGCAGCTCTGCGAGTGACGCCCCCATTTGCGTTCCGCCGGCAAAGTCGCTGATCAGACGGTTCGCACCCTCTAGCATTTTGTCGGTATCGGACAGACGAAAAACTGAATTTAAATCGGTCAAGTGGTTACCAAACGCAAATATTGCTCGCGGCACACGCTTCGTACTTTGATGCAAAAAGGCCAGCATCAACCGGGCATAGCGTTCCATCGAACCAGACACATCGATCAATATCAAAACAGGCAAAGACTCACGTCGACGCGACAAGTAAGGTAGTTCCAGTAGCTCGCCATCGTGGCGCATTGACTCGCTGCGCGCGCGTCTCCAGTCCAGACGAACACCCTTCGCAGCGCTGCGCAAACGTCGCGCGCCGATTTGTGGCCAGGGCAAGGTAAGTTCGCGCGCTAACAGCTCGACCAACCGAAACTCACTCGCGCTCAAACTTTCAAAGTCAGCGTGACGCAGACGCAAACGATCACTTGCTGAGAGCGCCGCATCAAACTGTATTTTTTCATCTTCACGAGGCGTTTGCTTAACTGCCGCGCGGACTGCGGCAAGCGCCTCTTGCGCGCGGGCGCGACGTTTGGGCTTGGGTGTGGCCTCTGTGGTCTTTGGCAACATTTGGGCCAACAACTGTTGCGTCAACTCAGGGTTACGAAAATACGCGTCGAACAATTGCTCAAAGACCTCTTGATCTTGCGCTCGACAAACGAGCGTCGCGCGTAACGCCGAACGAAAATCCTCTTTTTGCTCAAACCCAACCAAAAGGGCGGATTGCAAGCCCAGGCTGATTCTCGCACTGTCCATTGGTAGGCCCGCACGCCGTAGGGTTCGTCCAAATCCGATAATATTTTCGGCCATCTTGCCGCTACGCGCATCACCTAGCAGCATGACAAACCAAGTGACATGAACTCTGTGTCAGCCATTTTTTATCACGCTGTTCCAACAACAGGCGCGGGTTGCAATAAGGCCTCTAGCAAGGGCTCTAAGGCCGCGATATCTTCGCGCTGCTTAAATAAAACCCCCACAGTATTCTGCACAACCTCTGGATCAAGCTGCAACGTATTCAGTGCCACCAGCGCTTTGGCCCACTCGACGCTTTCGGCAATACCCGGGCTACGGCTAAACGCACTGACAAAAGGTGCGCTGCGCAACCGTTGAACAAAAGTCGCCACCTGCTCGGCCAACGCCTCACCAGCCAGCGGCACCTGTGCGCGCACGATCGAAAGCTCGCGCTCGCGATCGGGATAGTCTAACCACTGATATAAGCAACGACGTTTGACCGCGTCGTTTAAATCGCGCGTACGGTTAGAGGTCAAAATCGTCACCGGTGGATACGCTGCGGTAATCGTCCCGAACTCTGGAATACTGACTTGAAACTCGCCCAAATACTCGAGCAAAAAAGCCTCAAAGGGGGCGTCGGCGCGGTCGACTTCGTCGATCAACAACACGGCTCCCGGTTCAGGGGCATTGAGCGCCTGCAACAAAGGCCGTCGGATTAAGTATTTCTCTTGATAAATCTCTTGCTCAAGCTGCTCGGGCTGTGTGCGATCTTGCTGAGCACGCATATGCATCAACTGCGCCGCATGATTCCACTCGTAGAGGGCCTCGCGTTGCTCCATCCCGTCATAGCATTGCAAGCGCACAAGCGGGCGACTTAACGCTTTTGCAAGCGCCTTGGCTAACTCGGTTTTACCTACGCCGGGCTCACCCTCAAGCAACAGAGGCCGCCGTAAGCGCAAGCTTAAAAATACGGCGGTCGCCAAACGCCGCTCAGCCTGATAACCTACCGCCGCAAGTGCTTCAATCAACGCGTCAATTGACTCAACGCCATGCGTGCCCGTCATGTTTATTCCCAAAAGCTCAACCTGACAATCAGGTCACTCGCCTCGCGTACAGAGCCTTTGCGACTCGTACGATTAAGCAAGTGCCTCTTGAACGGCGCGGCGTGTTTGAACCTTAATCAACTGGGCACGATATTCGGCCGAGGCATGGATGTCGCTGTTCAGTTCGCTCGCATCGATCGAAACTTGTGCGACGACCTCTGGCGCGAATTTTTTAGCCAAAGCAGCCTCTAAACCGGCATGACGAAATACCCCGTTTGCCGCACCCGTGACCGCAACTCGCGGACCTTGCGCAGTGTCGGCGACAAATACACCCACCATCGCAAACCTAGAAGCGCCTTGCTTAAACTTGGCGTAAGCAGCGCGCTTGGGGATCGGGAAACTCACCGCAGTGATGAGTTCGCCGGCTTGCAACGCAGTCGCATACATTGCGAAAAAGAAATCATCCGCTGCAATTTTTCGGGTGGTGGTGTGAATAGTCGCGCCAAGTGCGAGTGCCGCGCTCGGGTAGCAAGCCGCCGGATCATTATTGGCCACCGAGCCACCCAACGTGCCCATTGCACGGACTTGTCGGTCTCCGATTCCACCGGCCAACGCAGCAAGCGCAGGAAGATATTGTTTGACTAACGCGTTTTGTTCAACGTCGCAATGCTTTGTCATGGCGCCAATGACGAGTTGCTCACCGTCTTTGCGTACACCGCTTAATTCGCTGACGCGCCCTAAGTCCACCAAGGTGTCGGGCTGCATGAGTCGCTGCTTCATCGAAGCGAGCATCGTTTGACCTCCGGCCAAAGCCTGACCACCTGCGTGCACGAGCTTAGTGGCCTCGGCCAGCGATGTGGGTCGTTCGTATGTGAATGCGTACATGTCTTGTTCCTCTCTTTATACTTTCGCGGCTTGAATGGCCTGCCAGACACGATGGGGTGTCGCAGGCATGTCCAAATCTTTTACGCCCAGGGGAGCCAAAGCGTCTAGTACTGCGTTCATCACCGCTGGTGGCGAACCAATCGCACCCGCCTCGCCGCAACCTTTTGTCCCCAGGGGATTATGGGTACACGGTGTGCAGACATGTCCGATATTGAACTGCGGGAAATCATCGGCGCGCGGCATCGCGTAATCCATATACGAGCCCGTTAAGAGTTGTCCCGTCTCGCGATCGTAAACGCAGTTTTCAATCAACGCCTGTCCAATCCCTTGCACCAGACCGCCATGAACTTGCCCTTCGACAATCATGGGATTAATGATGGTGCCAAAGTCGTCGACTGCCGTAAAGCGATCTAAACGCACGGTGCCTGTCTCGGGATCGATCTCGACTTCGGCGATGTAAGTTCCCGACGGAAACGTAAAGTTTGTGGGATCGTAAAACGCCGTTTCGTTCAAGCCGGGCTCGAGCGTTTCAAGCGGATAGTTGTGCGGCACATAGGCGGTCAGTGCCACGGTACCAAAGGGAATTTTTTTATCAGTCCCGCGCACGGTGAACTCACCATTTGCAAAATCGATATCGGTATCAGAGGCTTCCATTAAGTGCGCAGCAATCTTCTTAGCTTTCGCTTCGATTTTGTCGAGCGCCTTCATGATGGCAGCACCGCCAACCGAAATGGAACGCGACCCATAGGTACCCATGCCGAAGGGCACGCGACCCGTATCGCCGTGCACGATATCCACCGCATCTACGGCGATCCCCAACCGCGAGGCCACGACTTGCGCAAAGGTCGTTTCGTGACCCTGACCATGGCTATGCGAGCCGGTAAAGACCGTCACGCTGCCGGTTGGGTGCACGCGAACTTCGCCGCATTCGAACAATCCCGCACGCGCGCCCAACGCTCCAGCGATGTTACTTGGCGCTAAACCACACGCTTCGATATAGCTTGAATAGCCGATACCGCGAAGTTTTCCCTGAGCTTGACTGGTGGCTTGCCGCGCCTGAAAGCCCGCCACATCGGCTAGCTTTTGAGATGCATCCATGCAGGCAACATAGTCACCGATGTCGTATTGCAAAGCGACCGGCGTCTGGTACGGAAACTGTGTGATGAAGTTGCGACGACGGATCTCATCTTGAGGCAGACCAAGCTCGAAAGCGGCGCGACTCACGATCCGCTCAAGCAGATAGGTCGCCTCAGGGCGACCCGCACCCCGATAGGCATCCACCGGCGCGGTGTTCGTAAACCAGGCCTCGACCTCTACGTACACGAGCGGCGTAGTGTATTGCCCCGCTAACAAGGTCGCATACAAAATTGTCGGTACACAGGTTGAAAAGGTCGACAGGTACGCACCGAGGTTAGCGTCTGTGTGTACTCGCAGGGCTAAAAATTTTCCGTCTTTATCAAGCGCCAACTCGGCATGACTAGAGTGATCCCGACCGTGCGCGTCAGATAAAAAGGCTTCGCCGCGCTCACAGACCCACTTAATGTTGCGATTGAGCTTTTTAGAGGCCCAGGTCAGGCAAACATCTTCTGCATACAAATAAATCTTTGACCCGAACCCGCCACCCACATCGGGCGCAATGACGCGCACTTTATGCTCGGGCAAGCCCATCACAAATGCAGTCATTAACAACCGCTCAACGTGAGGATTTTGATTCGAGACGTACAGGGTGTAGTCGTCGTTGGCACGACTGTACGAGCCAATCGCAGCGCGCGGCTCCATTGCATTGGGCACTAGGCGATTGTTGATTAAATCTAGCTTGGTAATGTGCGCAGCTTTAGTAAAGGCCGCATCCACCAAACCCTTGTCGCCGATTGCCCACTTGTAGCATTGGTTATCGGGCGCAACGTCGTGCAGCGTGGGCCCGCCCTTCGCGTCACGCACATCCACCGCCGCCGGTAAAGGATCGTAATCAACCTCAACAAGCTCAGCTGCATTTTTTGCCTGCTCGAGGGTTTCGGCCACTACCATCACGACGTGGTCGCCAACGTAGCGTACTTTGTCTAACGCCAGCACGGGATGTGGTGGCTCTTTCATGGGCTGACCATCGGTGCTGGTAATTAACCAACCGCAGGGCAAACCGTTGAGCTTGTCGTTGGCGACATCTTTACCCTCAAGCACACCAATCACGCCCGGTGCGGCCTTAGCGGCTGCAGTGTTGACACTTTTGATGTTGGCGTGCGCGTGCGGCGAACGGACAAATACCGCATGCGTCATACGCGTGAGCGTGATGTCATCGGTATATTGACCGGCACCTGTTAAAAATCGATAGTCTTCTTTGCGTAAAACTGACTCCCCGATGTAAGGAAGCTTTGCGAATTCATTTGCACCCATGGTGGTCTCCTTAAGCTTTCATGGCGGCAGCGCCTTGCTGCACCGCCCTGACAATGTTTTGATAGCCCGTGCAGCGGCAGATGTTGCCCTCGAGTTTTTCTCGAATTTGCTGTTCAGTCGGGTTCGGGTGATGCCGGCAAATATCGACCGCATTCATCACCATTCCTGGCGTGCAATAGCCGCACTGCAGACCATGGCACTCTTTAAAGGCTGCTTGCATGGGGTGCATGGTGCCATCGGCCTGAGCCAACCCCTCGATGGTAGAAATCTGTGCGCCCTCAACTTGGACAAGCAACACGTTACAGGACTTAATCGCGTGTCCATCCATGATCACGGTACAGGCGCCGCACTGCGCAGTGTCGCAACCAACGTGAGTACCCGTCAGGTTAAGGTGTTCGCGCAGTGCCTGCACCAGCAACGTGTTTGGTGCTGCAGTCAGCGTGACGGCTGCACCGTTTACTGTCAATTGAACCTGCATCATCGAGCGGTCTCCTAGGTCAAAATTTGTCGTCAAACGACGATCCACAAACGACAGGCTAAAGGTCAAAATCCCTGACATTTCGCCTGTCGGTATGAAGGACTATGTCAGTCTTGCTATTCTGTTGAATCAATCTAACACGACTCAAATAAAATAGAATGCTATTTTTTAGCAATTACACGAGTCCTACGGGCAAACCATGACAATAATATCTAAAGAACTCTCAGCTTCGCTTCTCGCGCGCTACGGCCATACACCAGACGTACTTGACGCACTGAATCCCGCGATAGAAACCATGCTGCAACACCGCTCGGTTCGCGCCTATACGTCGCAACCGGTTGCCGCCAACACAGCCGAGCTTCTTGTTGCAGCCGCACAATCCGCCTCAACGTCATCGAATATGCAAACCTGGAGCGTTATCGCTGTTACCGACCCTGGTCGCAAAGATCGTTTAGCCAAGATCGCCAATAATCAAGAGTTCATTCGTACCTGTCCGCTCTTTCTAGTTTGGGTCACTGATTTGGCGCGCCTCAAAGCCTTGGGCCTTGACCGGCAAAAGCCTCACGAAAGCCTGAACTACCTTGAGATGCTCTTGGTTGGCGCAATCGATTCAGCGCTCGCTGCGCAAAATGCGGCGGTCGCTGCTGAATCGATGAATTTGGGCATGGTTTATATCGGTGCGATCCGCAACGACCCCGTCGCAGCTGCAAAAGAACTTAATCTGCCACCGATGAGCTTTGCGACTTTTGGCATGTGTATTGGCTACGCCGAACCCTCCTTGACGACTGCCGTGAAACCACGCCTGCCGCAGTCGGCGATTCTGCATAAAGAGACGTACCAGCCCGAAGCCTACAAAGAAGGCGTAGAAACATACAACGCGACCATGGATACGTTCTATGCAGAACAAAAAATGACGCCTCTCGGCCCTTGGGATCTGCATACGTTAAACCGCGTTCGTGGCCCCGAGGCAATGGGTGGCAGGCATACCCTGATGCAAACCCTGCGTTCAATGGGTTTTGAGATTCGCTAGTGACTCAAGCCTCATCGGCCTGGCGCTTCTGCATATCCCACATTTGCGCATAGGCACCTTGCAGAGCGATCAACTCTGTATGGCTGCCTCGCTCGACGATGCGCCCCTGATCCATCACCAGAATTTGATCCGCGTGCACAATCGTTGAGAGCCTGTGCGCAATAATCAAAGTCGTATGATTGCGCGCCAACCCTGTCAATTCCTCTTGCAGGGCGCGTTCAGTTTTTGAATCTAATGCCGAAGTCGCCTCATCAAATATCAACATCGCCGGTTTTTTAAGCAAGGTTCGTGCGATCGCGACCCTTTGTTTTTCTCCGCCAGATAACTTTAAGCCTCGCTCGCCGACTTGCGTGTCATAGCCCTCAGGCAAGTGCGCAATGAACTGATCCATTTGCGCGGCACGCGCCGCACTTTGAATATCCGCCTCTGACGCGCCGGGACGACCGTAGGCAATGTTGTAGGCGATGGTGTCGTTAAACAGCACCGTATCTTGCGGCACGATGCCAATCGCCTGACGCAGGCTCGCTTGCTGCACGCGTCTAATATCTTGTCCATCGATTAAGATCGCACCGGCCTGCACGTCATAAAAACGAAACAACAACCGCGCCAGAGTGCTTTTGCCCGCGCCACTACGCCCAACCACTGCCGTCACTGTCCCGGCAGGGATCGTGAAGCTTAAGTCATGCAAAATAGTACGGTTTGACTCGTAATGGAACTTCACGTGTTCAAAGCGCACCTCTGGCCCTTGCGTGAGATCTGCCACAACCAGGTTCACAGCGTCGGGATCGTCAGCGATTTCGCGATCCGCCATGAGCAAGGTAAACATGCGATCCAGATCGGTCAGCGATTGTTTGATTTCTCGGTAAATCACACCTAAAAAATTCAGAGGAATATAGAGCTGAATCATTAACGTGTTGACCAACACCAAATCGCCTAGCGTCATCGAACCGTTGGCCACGCCCACGGTTGAGCGCCAAAGAATTAATACCAACCCCACGCCAATGATGAACTGCTGTCCAACGTTAAGCAGCGACAACGACTTTTGTGATTTGATCGCCGCTGCTTTATAACGCACCAGATTTTCATCGTAGCGTCTGGCCTCGAACGATTCATTACCAAAATATTTAACCGTTTCAAAGTTCAATAAAGAATCAATAGCTTTTTGATTCGCACGTGAATCCATATCGTTCATGGTGCGCCGCAAGTGCGTACGCCACTCGGTCACAACGATCGTAAACGCGATGTAAATAATCAACGCGGCCAACGTGATGCCTGCGAACCAGATGTTGTAGCTATAAGCAAAATAGCCAAGCACCAACAAGAACTCGATCAGCGTCGGAACGATGCTATAGAGGGAATAAGACACGAGTGATTGAATCGCGCGGGTGCCGCGTTCGATGTCGCGACTGACCCCACCCGTTTGACGCGACAGATGAAACCGTAATGACAGGGCATGCAGATGCTGAAACACTTCAAGCGCGATTTGTCTGACTGCATGCTGCGTGACTCGCGAAAACAACAGCTCTCTGAGCTCAGTGAACAGCGAGGCTGAAAACCTCAGCAAACCGTACCCAAGAATCAAACCAAGCGGCACAACCAGCAAAGCCTTTGAGACACTTTGATGGGCGTCCAGATCATCAATCAGCGTTTTGAGCAAAATCGGAATGCCCAGATTGGCAAACTTTGCTGCAAGTAAACAGGAAATGGCCAAGACCACCCGATAGCGATACGCGAGCAGGTAAGGCAACAAGTCGCGGATGACGTGCCAATCGCCTAGCTGTCGTTTAACGACTGGCTTATTAGGGTCGTGCTGAAATTCGGTCGAGCGTCTAGTGGAGTTTCTCATAACGCTTGATTTTATACGTCTTGTGTAACTCGCCCTGAGCGCAGCAATCAGGTATAACGAACGCTAGAGCAGCGCACGTAGCCAATCGGCCAACTCTCTCAGCGCTTAACCCCCGCCGTTTAGCCCTCTTTTCTTGCGTTTTTTACGATGACCAACACCCTGAACACTTCAAAGCTCAAGCAAACTGCAGACACTTTGCTGCTAAACGCCATACAAGCAGGGCACATCCCGGGGGTCGTCGCATCAGTCAGTTCTGGTAACGACACCCTGTATGAGGGGGCGTTTGGCGAGCGTGCACTCGGGCAAGGCGTTGCGATGACTCCAGACACTGTATTTTGGCTCGCTTCGATGACGAAGCCCCTTGTTGGCGCGGCCGCCATGCAATTAGTTGAGCAAGGTAAATTAACACTCGACGAACCTGCCGCCAAGATCTTGCCTGAACTGGCAGAAGTCAAACTGCTGACCGGCTGGGATGCTGCCGGCAAACCTCTGCTGCGCGCGCCAAAGACTCAGATTACCTTGCGTCAGTTGCTGACGCACACAGCGGGGTTTACGTCTGACATCTGGAATGCTGATTCAGCACGCTATTTGAAGACAATGAATCTGCCACGCGCCGGTTCAGGTAAAAAGATTGCCCTCTCTGTGCCGCTGACTTTTGAACCCGGCACTCGTTGGGAGTACGGCATCAACATCGACTGGGCTGGTCAGTTAGTGGCAGCAGCGAGCGGCATGCGCTTAGGTGAATACCTGCAAAAGAATATTACCGGACCACTAGGGATGAGCAGCACCGGCTTTAAAATCTCAGCCAACATGCGTGCGCGTCTAGCGACAGTGCATCAGCGCGACCTAGTCACTGGCGCGTTAAACACAACCCCTTTTGAAGTGCCGCAAGAGACCGAGTTTGATCCCGGTGGTGGCGGTATGTATTCAACTGCGGGAGACTATCTGCGCTTTTCGCGCATGATCTTGAACCAAGGGCGCGGAAATGGTCAGCAACTGCTAAAACCCGAAACGCTGGCGTTAATGTCAAAAAACGCGATGGGGCCCTTGCGTGTAAATTTTTTACGTACCCAAAATCCTGCGGCTTCGCTTGATGCAGAGTTTTTTCCTGGTATCGAAAAAACTTGGGGTCTGACCTTTATGATCAACGAACAGCAAGCGCCCACTGGGCGTTCGGCTGGCAGCCTTGCGTGGGCAGGTTTGCCAAATGCATTTTTCTGGATCGATCCGACAAAAGATTTAGCAGGCATCATTCTGATGCAAGTCCTGCCCTTTGTTGACCCTCGGGCACTTGGTCTGTTTACCGACTACGAGACGGCGGTTTATGCCGCGTACACATAGCACCGCGCGGCACATGCACTGAGCGCTGAGGCTTAAGCCCCAGCGCTTATTGTGCTGGATACCAAGACGGCAAGCGTTTTTCTAAGAAAGACGCGGTGCCCTCTGCAGCATCGGGCCTTTGGCGCAACTCTGAGTGCTCTCGCACCAGCTCGGCAAACAACACGTCATCCAGCAAAGACGCCGAGACAGCCAAAGTACGCAGCTTGGTGGCAGACACCGCGCTCGGAGAATTCATCAACAACCCGTCCACAATGCGTGCGCCCGTCGCTTGTAGTTGGTCAGCCTGACAAATCTCGTGCACAAACCCGATACGCAGGGCAACTTCAGGACTAAAGCGTTCACACGTGAGTGCATAGCGCCGCACATTACGCACACCCATCGCTTTGCAAAGTTGCGGCAAGATAATCCCGGCAATTAAACCCCAACGCGCCTCCGTAATCGCAAAGATGGCATTGTCGGCGGCCACCACAATGTCGCACACCGAGGCCAGACCCGTCCCGCCCCCAAAGCAGCCACCTTGGATCAGCGCCACGGTTGGAAGGGGCAGCGCATCGAGCCGGCGAATCGCTTCTCCGGTCAGGCGCGACACGCGTTCGTTTTCTTCGGGACTTTTTGGCGCAACGCTTGAAATCCAGGCCAAGTCTGCACCCGCCTGAAAATGCTTACCATTGCCCTGCACCACGACCACACGTGCGCCGGACAGCGAAGGCAACAAGTCTAAGGCCTGATGCAAGCCTTGAATCATGTCCTCGTTATAGGCGTTATTCACTGCT
>CAMBZR010000013.1 GCA_945872285.1 Bordetella parapertussis
ATAATCTTCGCGCAATCGTCGCACAAGAAGCTGTATTCGATCGAATCCCGGTATCGCACGCGATCTCTTTATTTGATATGGATCGCCAATTTGCCGATGTGACTGCTGTGGCCGAGGTGGTGCAGTACTTAAACACTTATTCAAAAAAGTAAAATTTAAAGGTCAAAGGCATGCGCAGCAAATTATTTGTACCCGCCTCCCGCCCTGAGCTGTTTGCAAAAGCGCTATCTAGCGCGGCCGATGCAATATCTTTCGATCTTGAAGATGCCGTCGAAGAAAGCCGTAAGCCAGCTGCGCGCGCGGCCTTACAGAATCTTTTTAAAGAGGATTTGTCGGCAAATCAGAAATTGATTGTGGTGCGGATCAACGCGATTGAGACACCTCATTTTTTAGCAGACCTTGACGCCATCGTCTGCGCAGCAACGCAGGTGATTAATATTCCGATGGTAGAGGATCCAGCTACCATCAGAGCCGCTGCCGAGGCGCTTGAAAAATTTGAGTCTCAGCGGGGGCTCACGAGACCGATCGGGATTTTGGTCAATATAGAGTCCCCAAAGGGTTTAAGGCGTGCCGCAGAACTAGCGGGTGCGCACTCGCGCGTGGTTGGTTTGCAAATTGGTTTTGGTGACTTGTTCGCGCCCCTTGGGATCGCGTCATGCGAACCGGCTGCGTTGCAAGCTGTGCGCGTCGCCGTACGCTTTGCCGCAGGCGAGGCGGGCGTTCAAGCCTACGATGGCGCGTTTGTTGATATCGCGAATCCCGAAGCGTTCAAGCTTGACGCTCAAGCCGCACAACGCTTAGGCTTTGCGGGTAAGAGCTGTATTCATCCTTCTCAAATCGCGTTGGCCAACGAAGTATTTAGACCAAGCGATGCCGCGATTGCGCACGCTGTGCGCGTGCTCGAGGCCACGAGTCAAAAGTTGGCAGCTGGGGTGGGGGCCTTTGTTGTCGATGGCCGCTTGATTGATGGCCCCTTTATTACCGAGGCCGAGCATACGGTGGCGCTTGCTAAGCGCTTAGGATTGTTGGCCTAGGTCGTGCACGCGCAAACGCGAAGAGTCTAAACAATCGTCAATACGTCAGCTACCGGCAAGCGTGGTTTTTGCGGCCAATTGCCGGCTGCGGCGTAGCCCACTGCAACCAACATTGCCGGAACGTCGTTGGCTGAGAGTTTGAATTCACGCGCGACGTCAGCGGGTACGAAGCCGATCATGGGGCCGCTGACTAAGCCCATGCCTTGCGCAGCCAACATCAACGTCATGGCGCCCATTGAGGCCGAACGAATCGCTTCGTCGCGTTGGCGTTGTGGGTTATTTTCGTGGCCACCTGCGGCCATCGCGACCCAGCTATCGTGCGTGGCTTGATCGATGAGCCCTGCAGCGACCGACGGTTTGAGGGCGTGCGCGAGCGTCTTATGCGCCTCAAGCGTGCCACAAACAATGAAAGTTACCGAAGCATCGACAACCTTTTGTTGACCATACGAGGCGGCTTTTAAGCGCTCTTTGGCCTCAGGGGATTGCACGGCGATGAATTTCCAGTTCTGAAAATTGAAGGCGGTGGGCGCACAGGTGGCGAGCCGAACCAACTCTTGAATTTGTGAAGCACTGAGTGTTTTTGTCGGATCAAATTGGTTAGCTGAAATGCGTTGTTCGATTACGTTTTGAATAGATTGGGTCATGTTGTCATTTTAAAAAAAAGGAAAAAGTACTACACCTTCAAGGCTTGCGCGAGTAACTGAGCGGTGTGTACGGCCTTAAGCTCAGCACCATCGTGAATTTGATGCCGACAGCTTGTGCCGTCTGCGACGACAACGGTGCTCGCTGCGCGGTTACGCACTGCAGGCAATAGGGCGAGCTCAGCCATTTGCAAAGAGGCCTGATGGTGCTCTGCTTCATAGCCAAAACTTCCGGCCATGCCGCAGCAAGAGGATTCAATCGTAGAGACTTTGAGCTCGGGTATCCAGCTTAAAACGGTTTGAACAGGGGTCAGTGCATCAAACGCTTTCTGATGACAATGGCCGTGCAATAAGGCGTTGTTGTAGTCAACGGGCTCAAACGCGAGCTTAAAGCGTCCGGCTTTTTGTTCACGGACTAAAAACTCTTCAAATAAAAACGCTTGCTTAGCCAGTTGTTGCGCCTGCTCGCCATAACCATAGTGCAAAAATTCGTCACGTAGCGTCAGTAAGCACGAGGGTTCAAGACCAACAATTGCCACGCCCTGTTCGACAAAGGGCCTTAAAGTGTCAAGCGTGCGCTTGGCCTCGGCCTTGGCTTGCTCGATTAAGCCTGCAGACAAGAAGGTGCGACCGCAGCATAAAGGGCGTTCTCCCGCCCGTACGTTGAAGTGAACGGTATAGCCCGCAGCTTCTAGCACGCGCTGTGCGGCGTGCGCGTTCTCGGCTTCAAGATAATGACTAAACGTGTCGACAAATAGCAAAACGTTTTTATTTCCGGCAACAGGCGAAGCTGTACTCACTTTTGAGCTGTTTAAAAACGGTGTCTTGAAATGCGGCAATGAACGTTGTGTCGCAAAACCCAACGCTCGTTTAGCTAACGCGCCCAGTACCGGTAGCGCTTGGGCAAAGTTTAATAAAGAACCAAAGCGACTCGCCCACGGCGCATAGTGCGGCATATAGGCGATTAAGCGATCGCGCAGGGTCAATCCGTGCGCTTTGCCCCAGGCGGCACGCGCCTCGATTTTCATCTTGGCCATATCGACGCCCGTTGGGCAGTCGCGCTTACAGCCTTTGCAAGAGACACAGAGATCCAACGCCTCTTTGACTTCTATGCTTGCTAAGCCGGCAGTACCAATTTGCCCAGAAAGTGCCTGACGTAAGGTATTGGCGCGCCCCCGAGTCACGTGTTGTTCGTCTTTAGTGATGCGATAGCTTGGGCACATGGTGCCCGCATCGAACTTACGGCAATGCCCATTGTTATTGCACATCTCGACGGCAGAGGCTAAGCCGTTGGTCAGGTCGACACCCGTACCAGGTTGAGTTTCAGCACCGGTTAAGGGGTCGCGTAAAACGTTCCAGCTTGACCAGTCGAGGCCGGTTTGAAGCGCTGGCACTTGATAGTCAGGTGCATAGCGAAAATAATTACGATCATCCATTTTAGGTGGATGAATCATCTTATCGGGATTGAAGCGGTTGTCGGGATCAAACAGCGTTTTGATTTCGGCGAAGGCTTGATGAATGCGTGGACCGTATTGCCAGGCAACCCACTCGCCGCGGCACAGACCGTCGCCATGCTCGCCTGAAAACGCACCTTTGTATTCGCGCACTAACGCCGAGGTTTCTTCAGCGATCGCACGCATTTTAATTGCGCCATCGCGGCGCATATCTAAAATTGGTCGTACGTGAAGCGTACCAACACTTGCATGGGCGTACCAAGTGCCTTCAGTACCATAGCGATGAAAGACCTCGGTCAAACGCTCAGTGTATTGCGCCAGATGCTCGAGAGGAACGGCGCAGTCTTCAACAAACGAGACTGGTTTGCCATCGCCCTTCATGCTCATCATGATATTCAAACCGGCTTTGCGTACATCCCATAAAGACTTTTGCGCGCTTGCCTCGGGCATTTTGACAACGCTATTGGGCAAGCCATGATCGCTCAAAAGTGTCTCAAGTGCCTCAAGTTTTTTGAGTAATACGTTTTGCTCTTCGCCGGCAAATTCGACTAATAAAATGGCGGCAGGTTGCCCAAGTAGTGCTTTCTCAACAACTGGCCTGAAAGCGGGGTTAGACATCGCTAGGTCGATCATGGTGCGATCGACTAACTCGACGGCCGTCGGGTTGAGTTTGACGATGTGCTGCGCCGAATCCATCGCTTGATAAAAGCTCTGAAAGTTCACCACGCCCAACACTTTGTGAACGGGCAGGGGGCACAGCTTAAGGGTGATCTGGCGGCTGTACGCTAACGTTCCCTCAGAGCCAACTAAAAGATGCGCCAAGTTGGCGATGCCATCGTCGGTGTAGGCGCGCGGATTTTGGCAGTCAAATAAGTCGATGTTGTAACCCGCGACGCGACGCAAGACCTTTGGAATGCGCTCGGCTAACTCGGCGCGTTCGCGCGTGGCAATCGTTTTGAGTGTTTCAAGAATATTTTGCAGACGGGTGCCCGTGACGGGTTCGCTTAACGAGCCAAAGCGCGCTTGGGTTCCGTCCGCCAGCACCGCATCGACCGCCAGCACGTTGTGCACCATGTTGCCATATTCGATCGAGCGCGAGCCACAAGAATTATTGCCAGTCATTCCACCAATCGTGCATTGTGCACTGGTCGATACATCAACCGGGAACCACAGGCCGTGCGGCTTGAGCCAAGCATTTAAGTGGTCAAGCACCATGCCCGGCTCGACGGTGATTGTTTGCGCGGTAGCGTCAAAGGCAATGACATTGCAAAGCCATTTGCTGTTGTCAATGATCAGCGCATCGCCAACGGTCTGCCCGCACTGACTGGTGCCAGCGCCGCGCGACAGGACCGCGATTTTTTGCTCACGTGCAATGTCAAGTGCGCGCAGCACATCGGCTTGATCGCGCGGCACAACCACCCCAATGGGGGTGATTTGATAAATCGAAGCGTCGGTTGAATACCGTGCGCGCGAGCCTGCGTCAAACAAAACATCGCCTCGCAATTCTTTACGCAACAATTGAGCGAGGGGCGAACCACTGCTGGCCGTCGAGGGTAAAAAGTGCAGAGGCTTGGCCACCCCTGTTGTTGCAAGTAGACTCATTGTTTTCTCTGCGAAACCGTGTCGTTGAGAGCGAGGACGACCTTATGCTCCGTGGGAAAAATAATCCATGCCGGCTTGCACGCCACTGCCGGCAAGCTTGACGCCTGATAGCTTTAAGCCCATCTCGACCCCCGCTAGCGTGGCCAGCAGCGTGAGGTCGTTGTTGTCGCCTAAGTGCCCAATTCTGAACATACGGCCTTTGACTTTACCCAAGCCCGTGCCTAGTGACAAGTCGAAACGGCGGTGAATCAATTTGCGAATTTCGTCGGCGTCCACGCCAACTGGGGTGATGACACCAGTCAAAATCGGCGAGTAGACGCTTGGATCTGCGCACTGAATCGGCAAGCCCCAGGCGTTCACCGCGGCGCGCACGCCTGCTGCCCAACGTTGATGGCGCGCCAAAATATTGTCAATCCCTTCTTCGGCGAACATATCAATCACCTCTGACAGGCCATACAGAAGATTGGTGTTCGGAGTCGAGGGCCAGTAGCCACCTTTGTTCATCTCAATGACTTCATCCCAGGCCCAAAACGAACGCGGCATTTTGGCGGTTTTTGAGGCCTCGAGCGCGCGCACTGACAAGGCGTTAAAACCTAAGCCGGGCGGCAGCATCAAGCCCTTTTGCGAGGCAGCCATTGAGACGTCTATCCCCCACTCATCGTGCCGATAATCCGCGCTGCCCAACCCCGAAATGGTGTCAACCATCAGTAAGGCCGGATGCTTGGCATCGTCCAGGGCTTTTCTGACAGCGACGATGTCTGAAGTCACGCCGGTTGAGGTCTCGTTGTGCACGACACATACAGCTTTGATGCTGTGCTCGCGGTCTTGCACAAGGCGGTCGTGAATTTGATTCGCTTGAACGCCCCGGCGCCAACCCGCCAAATCGGGAAATTGATCGTCGTGGCCTTGAAATGCTAAGACTTCGGTCTTGAGTCCAAGGCGGGTGGCGAGTCGATTCCATAAAAAGGCAAAGTGGCCAGTTTCGTACATTAAAACGTGATCGCCTGGACTTAAGGTGTTGGCCAGAGCGGCCTCCCAAGCGCCGGTGCCCGACGCGGGATAAATGATAACGGGCTGTTTGGTCTTGAAAATAGTTTGCATGCCTTCAAGGGCTTTGCGGCCTAGGCCCGCAAATTCTGGGCCGCGGTGATCGATAGTCGGCAGGCTAATGGCGCGCAGCACACGGTCTGGTACGGGACTGGGACCCGGGATTTGTAAAAAATGGCGACCAGTAGGGTGAAAGTTAAGCTTAATCATCAATGCTCCAAGCGATTCATAGGGCAAATTACCACAATCAGCCGAGTTTTGATGGCAAAGCTGACTTGCGCTGCGGGTCGCTTGGGCAGCGACGCTAAGCCAGAGACTAAGCGAGACACTGAGCGAATCGACAAGCAAAAGGTGGTATCTTGTCTTTTATGTTGTGTGAGTGGCTGGCGAGCAAAGTCAGGCGCCAATGAACAAAAAGACAAAAAAGGCACGTGCGCGGCCGGTGAGACAACGATTTATTCGCTTTAGAGTTTTTAAATTATTGGTGGTGACGACCGTTGTGGGGTCGTTGTCGGCATGCGCGCCCTTGCCACCAGAAGATTCGCGCTTTGTCGAAAAAACGAGTCAAGATTTCTCTACGACAATCACTTTTGCTGCGTTGCCGTCGCTCTGGCCAACTGAAGACTGGTGGTCGACGTATCGCGACGAACAGTTCAATCAGTTGATACGCGAGGCATTAAAAGATTCGCCCGATCTGGCGCTAGCACAGGCACGAGTGCAGCGGGCTCAGGCCTTGGCTGAGGTAGCTGGGGCACCATTGATGCCCCAGATAACAGGCTCGGGTGCCTTGACCTCTCAGCGTCTCAGTTACAACTACCTGACGCCTGAGGCTGCGGTGACGCGCGGCTGGAATCAGTTTGGGCAGGCTGCACTCAACCTGAACTGGGAGATCGATTTTTGGGGTAAGTATCGCGCTGGACTGGCAGCAGCGACCTCAGAAGTTCAAGCCAAGCTTGCCGAGCAGGCGCAGGCTGCACTGATACTCACAACTGCGACCGCGACGGCTTACGCAGAGCTTGCCCGCTTGTTTGCCCAGCAAGACGCAACACTACGTGCCGTTGAAGTGCGGGACAAAACCGCCAGTTTATTTGCCGAGCGGTTTAAGCACGGCCTAGAGACGCGCGGTGGGGTGCGCGAGGCTGACGCGAAAGGCGCGCAGTCAAAGACTGATCTGTTGCTGCTTGCCGAGCAAATTGGCTTGCAGCGTAATCGTTTGGCAGCCCTGGTTGGAGCAGGGCCAGACCGTGGCTTATCAATACTGCGTCCCAGCGTAACACTTGACGCTGCTGTGGGTCTGCCCAAACAGCTCGCGGCCGATTTATTGGGCCGACGGCCAGACGTGGCGGCAGCCAGAGTGCAGGCCCAGGCACAGGCCTCGCGTATCGAGCAAAAACAAGCCGATTTTTATCCGAACATCAATCTAGCGGGCTTTCTTGGTTTGCAGTCGCTTGGGCTCGAACGTCTTGGTCAGGGCGGTTCGTTGTTCGGCAGTGTGGGCCCCGCCTTGACCTTGCCTATTTTTACTGGCGGTCGTTTGCAGGGCGAATTAAAAAGTGCACGCGCCAGTTATGATGAAGCGGTGGCTAATTACAACCGTACCTTAGTACAGGCGTTTCAGGATGTGGCCGACGCCGTGACGAGTCTGAAGGCCTTGTCTGGTCAGTTAGAGCAGGCCGAGGCAGGCCTTGAGGCAGCGCTAGAGGCCTTTCAAATTGCTGCAAATCGTTATCGCGGTGGCTTGGCAAATTATCTTGAAGTATTAATCTCTGAGGACACCATGCTCTTGAGCTTGCGTAGCGTGACCGACCTCAGGGCGCGTCGTTTTTCTTTATCGATCGCCTTGGTACGTGCCTTGGGTGGCGGCTACCAGTCTTCAAATTTGAACCCTTTGTTACCGCCTCGAACATGACAGATCAAACCATCGACGAAAAATTTTCAAAGGGTCTTGCTGCTCGTACCGTACAGCGCAAAAAATGGCTGCTTAGATTACTGTTGCTTGTGATCGTTGTTGGCGCTTGCTGGCTGATTTATTGGTTTGTTTATTCTTCGCGCTTTATCTCGACAGACAATGCCTATACGGCGGTTGAGATTTCGCAGGTGACCTCCTCGGTTGAGGGTACCGTGAAGGCTGTGAATGTGACCGACACGCAAGCTGTGCAGGCGGGTGATATTTTAGTGATGATTGACGATGCCGATACGCGCTTGGCATTGTTAGCGGCGCAGGCCGATCTTGGTCGCGCCATTCGTCGGGTTGAGAGTTATTTTGCGAACGATCAGGCGCTTGGTGCGCAGGTACTTGCCCGAGAGGCTGAGGTTCAGCGCGCACAGGCGCAACTCGATGCCTCTGAGGCAGATGATAATCGCGCCACGATTGATTTACGTCGGCGTAAGGCGCTCGAGAAATCGGGTTCTGTCTCGGGCGAAGAATTGACGCGTGCTGAAAACGCCGCGAGTACGGCGAGTGCTAATTTTTCTGCGGCGCGCGCCAATCTAGCGCTAGCGCGCGCCAACCTCGAGGTCGCGCGGGGCGCGAGGTTAATGAATCAGACCTTGATTGTTGACGCCACGCTTGAAAATAATCCTGAAGTGGTATTTGCGCGTGCAAAAGTCGAGCAGGCGCAACTGAACCAGACGCGTACGACCATTCGCGCCCCAGTCAGTGGAGTCATTGCCAAGCGGCAAGTACAGGTTGGTCAACGCGTTCACACGACAACACAGATGCTGTCGGTTGTGCCGACGCAATTCATGCACGTCAATGCAAATTTTAAAGAAGTACAGTTGCCAAAGGTCAAGATTGGTCAACGGGTTGAGTTGAGATCTGATCTGTATGGTGATGACGTGGTGTTTAAGGGCACTGTCGAAGGTTTTTCTGGCGGGACGGGTTCTGCGTTTGCCATCATTCCCGCCCAAAACGCGACCGGTAATTGGATTAAGGTCGTGCAACGTGTTCCAGTGCGCATCAAGTTAGATTCTGACGAATTAAAAAGATATCCCTTAACGGTTGGCTTGTCGATGACGGTTAGTATCGATACCTCAACGCGGTAGCACTCATGACTGCGACCTCTACGCGCGACCCAGACGTAGCCCCGCTTGAGGGCCGCATGCTTTGGATGGCTGCGATTGTGATTGCTGGCGCGAATTTTATGGCCGTGCTTGATCTGACGATTGCCAACGTCTCGGTGCCGAATATTGCCGGAAGCCTGGCTGCAACAACTAGCCAAGGGACTTGGATCATTACCTCCTATGCGGTGGCCGAGGCAATTATCTTGCCGCTCACTGGGTGGCTTGCTGCCCGCTTTGGTTTGGTGCGCACATTTATTTGGGCGATGGGTTTGTTTGCTGTATTTTCTATTTTATGCGGCTTGTCGACCTCGCTAGGAATGCTCGTCGCGGCGCGTGTATTGCAGGGGTTGGCGGGTGGTCCGTTAATGCCGTTGTCGCAAACACTTTTGTTACGTATTTTCCCGAAAGAAAAGGCTGGTACGGCGATCACACTTTGGTCGATGACGACTTTGATCGCACCGATCTCAGGTCCCGTCTTGGGTGGGTGGATTTGTGAAAACTGGTCGTGGTCATGGATTTTCTTTATTAATTTACCGCTTGGCTGTGTGTCGATTTATTTTGCGATGAAGTTGTTGTTGCGTTACGAGTTGCCCCTCAAACGTCTGCCCATCGATACAGTGGGTTTGGTGTTATTGGTGATCTGGGTGGGTGCGCTTCAGATTTTGCTTGATGTGGGTAAAGAGCACGATTGGTTTGCTTCAACTGAAATGACTGCGTTAGCGATCACTTCTGTCGTTGGTTTTGCAGCGTTTTTAATTTGGGAGTTGACCGCCGAGCATCCGATCGTTGATCTGAAGGTGTTTCGACATCGAGGTTTCACCGTCGCGGTCATTGCGATGAGTATTGGCTATTCATCCTTCTTGGTGTTGAATGTATTGACTCCGTTGTGGTTGCAACTGAATATGGACTACACCGCCGGGCAGGCGGGTAGAACGATCGGTTGGACTGGTGTGTTTTCTTTGTGTATGGCTCCGCTCGTGGCACGTCTGGCTTTAAAAATTGATCGACGCAAACTTGTCTTTGGAGGCTTGCTTTGGCTGTCAGGTGTGACGGCGTTGCGGTTTATTGGAAGCACAGACTTAACCTATTGGCAGATCGTTTTTCCTTTGATGGTGATGGGACTGGGTATGCCGTTTTTCTTTATTTCGGCCTCTGGCATGGCACTTGCCAGCGTCAGCGTCGAAGACACAGCCTCTGCTGCGGGGTTGCTCAATTTTTCACGTGCTTTAGTGGGTGCCTTTGCTGTCTCAGTGATGGCAACGGTTTGGGATGATCACTCAACTGTCAACCATGCCGAGTTTGTCGGTTTAGTAGATGGCGACGGTGGTTTGCTGCGCCTACTTTCAGAAAATGGTCTTTCGACTGAAATGAGTCAAGCAATGCTTGACCGATTGATTCACAGTCAAAGTGTCATGATCGCCACGAACGAAATCATGATGGTAGTTGCTGGTACCTTTTTTCTGGGCGCTTGCGTGATTTGGCTGGCCCCTCGTCCGCGTTCTTGGCACGGCACCTCCGAGGGCAAGCCGGTTGCTTCAAAAGACGCTTCTGTTTGACAGTTTGACGGTTTAAGTTGAACCTCTGGCTCTATACTTGGTCAGAGTCGTATCTTCAACAGCTTTGACGAGGTCTGCCAATGAACATCCAAGAACGTGACATGTTGAACGCTTTTCTTGCCCAACTGACGCAAGCCCAAGTTGGCGCCAAAGACGCCGACGCCGATTTGCTCATTTCCCAAGCGCTGTCAAAACAGCCGAGTGCGGGCTATTTGCTTGTACAAAGGGCGATGCAGCTAGATTTTGTTTTGCAACAATCCCAGGCAAAGGTTGCTGAGTTGCAGGCGCAGCTCGAACGGCAGCAGCCCGCTGCGCAAACCAGCTTTTTAGGCGATGCGCATGCGTGGGGTCGCGCGCCTTCAACGTCGGCGGCTGGGGCTGGCTTGACGTCTGCTCCCGCCAGGGCGCCGGTGGCGGCTGGTCCCGTGGCCAACGCAGCAACAGCACCCGCAACGGCGGCTGCTGCGGCGACCGCACCGGCCGCGGCAGCGCCGTGGGGTTCGAGCATGATGGGTACGGTGGCCACGACAGCGGCAGGGGTTGTGGCGGGTTCTTTTTTATACTCAGGCATTCAAAGCTTGATGGGTAACCAACATTCGGGCGGGGCCTTTGGGTCAGGCAAGGGGCACGACAATCAACAACCAGCAAGCCACACCGAGAACAACACGGTTGTGAATAACTATTACGCCAACGAACCGGCGCCGACTTCGGCCTATGATCCGCCAGAATTGTCAGGTGGCTATGACGTCGCCGATTCCGGTGACGACTTTGGTGGGTCTGACGATACGGCTTAACGTTCGCGGCACCTCTTGACTGAGGTGCCGCCGCCTCTGTACAACACTCTGATACGCACAGGAGGTGGCATGGCGCAGATAAAAAAAACGCAACGTTTTGGTTTGTTATTACCATCATCTAACACGACCCAAGAGCCCGAGTTCATCCAGGCCTTGCCTGCGTCGGTGTCCTTGCACTGCGCCCGCTTATCTTTAAGCCAAATCGACCCAGAATCGACTATTAAAATCGTTGCCGAACTCGATACCGAGACCCGCAAGTTAAGCGATGCGCGTGTCGATGCTGTTGTGCTGTCGGCCACGGCTCCGTCTACCCGTATGGGCAAGGGTTACGACCAAGATATTTGTCAGCGTATTGAAAAAGCCTGCGGCAAGCCCGCTACCACGGCGGCGACAGCGATGTTGCAGGCTTTTCAGGTTCTAGGCATCAAGCGGATTGTGTTGGCGGCGCCCTGGAGCGCTGGCACCAATCAAACGGTTGCTGCCTTCATCGAGGCACACGGCGTGAGCGTGTTGCACCAAGAGGCCATGGGGATCGTCAGTAATCTTGAAGTCGGCGATCTCGATGCGCAAACGGCTTATGCCTGTGGTCGCAAAGCTGATCGCCCAGAGGCTGACGCTATATTTTTAGCCTGCGGTAATTGGATGACAATGGATATCATCCAGGCGCTTGAGCGTGCGACAGGTAAGCCGGTGCTCAGTACAAATAGTTGCGCTCTTTGGGCGATGCTAAATATTTTGGGTGGTCATCAGAGCCTGCCCGGGTACGGCACTCTGCTGGGCGAGCATCTGGTCGCTTGAGGACGCTAACATTGGGAAGCTATGCTCGTTAAAATCACTGACTTACCTCTTTGTCGTTCGTACTTGTCTTGCGTGACCTCGGTGTGGGCCGCGCTGATCGCGTTGACGGTATTAGCAGTGCTAGCAGTGCCGGCCCAAGCCGCAGGCACGATTCGTTTTTATGCCATCGTCGCCGCAGGCGGTAGCGTAGACGCGATGGCCCGTATTGTCGGAGAAAAATTTGGTCCACTGGTCGATGCGACGGTCGTGGTTGAAAATAAACCAGGCGGCGGTGGCAATCTTGCAACCCAAACGGTGGCGCGCGCCGCACCAGACGGATCATCTCTTTTAGTGAGTGGCAACAACCACACGTCTAATCTGTCACTCTACAAAGAGACTGGCTACCAACTGGAAGATTTAATACCGGTGGCCGAGCTCATGCGTGGCCCGGCTGTGATCGTGGTGGCTGCTCAATCGCCATATCAATCCTTTGATCAGCTGCTGGCAGATGCTAAAAAGCGACCCAAAGAAATTTCTTTTGGTACCGCGGGTATCGGTACCGCCAGTCATTTTGCAGCAGAGTACACATTTTTTACGGCACAGGTCAAAATGATTTCAGTGCCCTATCGCGGCTCGGGGCCCTCGCTCACCGATTTGTTAGGTGGACAGATTCCTGTCGCGGTGTCGTCTCTTGTGGCGGCGATGCCGTTGATTAAAGCGGGCAAGCTACGCGCGTTGGCCGTCACCTCGCTTAAACGCTGGCCAGGTGCAGAAGGGATTCCAACTGTTGCCGAGTTTGGCATGCCTGGCTTTGAACAGTTATCTTGGATCGGTTTGTTTGCACCCAAAGGGACGCCTGCAGCAACGATCGAGCGATATAGTCAGGCGGTTAAAAAAGTGTTGACCGATCCCGACGTGCAGCGCAGAGTCGCCGGTTTAGGAGGCATCGTAGGCGAGTTAGGTGCGACAGAGTTTAAAAAATTTGTCGACCAAGACTACGTGACCGTGCAGCAGATCGTCAAGAGTGTCGGCATGAAGCCAGACTGAACGTTTAAGCGGGTCGCTGCAACTCGATACCGGTTCGCGTTTTGAATGCGGCAAGATCTTCGGCTGTATCGATGTCAAGAATAAAATGGTCGTTGTCGGTTGGATACGGATCAACGCGCTCTGGGTGCTCTTGAATAAAGCCCTTGCAGGTCACACTTGCCGGGGCAGCGACGATTGTCGACACAACGTCTTTAGAGATCGCGACTGGGTTGCCGCGTTGCCCGTTTACGAGCGGATAACGAATGTCTGTCGTGGGTTGTCGATCTGAAAACGCATGAATCAGCTCTATAAAATCCGCCGCAGCCAACAAGGGCTGGTCTGCAAGGGTAATAAAGCTGAAATCAAAGGGTTCGCGTAACTGACTTAAGCCAAGTCGCACAGACGCTTGTTGACCGTCTTCGGGTTTAGGGTTGCGAACGATTCCGACGCCTTGTTCTTTGAGCTCAGCCTCAATCAGGGCGTGAAAGTAGCCGGTCACGACAATAATATTGTGGATGCCTGCCGCGCGCAGTGCAGCGATCTGGCGTTTTAGCAGCGATTGGCCGTTTAGGGTAAGCAAGCTTTTGGGCATGCCACCTAAGCGTGAGCCTTCGCCCGCCGCCAATAATACGGCCGCCGGTTTTAACGAGCGAGGGTTTGCTTGTGGTTCACGCATCAGGTTTACGGATTCGCTCGGCGAGGTCACAAAAATAAGGTAAGCGCTACGAGGCTAAGGTGGTCAGGTCACTGGCGCCGGGTTAAACAAGACTAGAGCATTCGCAATTTTCCAGTGCTCAGCCCAAGTTTTTTTTCCGCTTGCGACGTCGAGCATCAGTCTAAAAATCTCCCAGCCAAGCTCTTCGATTGTCAGTTCGCCGTCAGCGATACGCCCGGCATTGACATCCATCATGTCGTGCCAGCGACGCGCCAGATCGGTTCGCGTTGCGACTTTAATGACAGGGCATTCGGCCAGACCATAGGGCGTGCCTCGGCCCGTTGTAAAAATGTGCAGATTCATACCCGCTGCAAGTTGCAGCGTCCCGCAAATAAAATCACTCGCGGGCGTGGCGGCATACACCAGACCGCGTTGGTCACGCGCAAGTTTTTCACCGGGCGGTAAGACGCTTGAAATCGCTGAGCTGCCACTTTTAATGATCGACCCCATCGCCTTTTCAACGATGTTAGATAAACCGCCTGCCTTGTTGCCGGGTGTGGTGTTAGCGCTTCGGTCAACGTTGGCGCGCGCAAGATAGCTGTCGTACCACCCAAGTTGCGTCACGATGTCTTGGGCCACACTGGCATTGACTGCGCGCGAGGTGAGTTGATCAACACCGTCGCGCACTTCGGTGTTTTCGCTAAACATGACAGTGGCGCCGGCACGTACCAGCAAGTCTGCCGCGATGCCTAAGGCAGGGTTGGCCGTGACGCCACTCAGGGCATCACTGCCGCCGCACTGCATGCCAACGATCAGTTCGCTGGCGGGCACGGTTTGGCGAGTGCGTTGATTCAGGCGGTTTAAATGAACGGTTGCCTCGGTCATGATCGCCTCAATCATCGACATAAAGCCCACATGTTGCGCGTCTTGCAAACAGACAGTATCGACACCCGTTGAGCGATCGTCTTTGATTGGAAAGCTGCCCGGGGGCAAGAGTCTGTCGGGTTGTAACTTTTCACAGCCAAGGCTGACCACCATCACTTCGCCCCCAAAATTCGGGTTCAGACTGATATTGCGAAGCGTGCGGATCGGGATGATGGCTTCGGCGGCATCGATGGCTACGCCGCACCCGTAAGTATGCTCAAGACCAACGACATCGTCGACATTCGGGTATTTGGACAATAGTTCGGTTTTAATTCGAGTGACTGCGTATTCAACGACTCCGGCCACGCACTGCACCGTGGTGGTAATCGCAAGAATATTACGCGTGCCGACCGAGCCGTCACCATTGCGATAGCCCTCAAACGTATAGCCTTCAAGGGGGGCGGTCGAGGGTGGCTGGACGGTGGCAATAGGTAGGTTTTCAAAATTGCGGGCGGCGGGCATTCGCAACAGCCGTTCATGCACCCAACTGCCTGCAGAAATCGGTTTGAGGGCGTAGCCAATGGCGAGCCCATAGCGAATAATGGGTGCCTCTTGGGCAAAATCGACTAAGGCGACTTTGTGTGCTTGGGGTACCTTGTTGACTAGCACCAGGCCAGACGGCAAAACGGTACCCGCGGGCAGTCCCCCGTCGTTGCCTACGATGGCAACGTTATCGAGCTCGTGCATCTTAATCAGGTGAGGCTTAGGATTTGTCTGTGCGTCTGTCATGTTGTTCTTTTAGAGGGCTTGAGGCCGTAGATCGTGCTAAAAAAGCGCATTCTAAGTGTATCGTATCGCCTAAATAAGCAATCTCGCTACGTTTTTGCAAAATCCCTGTCTGCGTCTATGAAAATCACTGAAATCCGCGAATCGACTCGCCCGATCAAATCTAATATTCGGAACGCTTACATTGATTTTTCAAAAATGACCCTGAGTCTGGTCGCTGTTGTGACGGACGTCATCCGCGAGGGTAAGCCAGTCATCGGCTACGGTTTTAACTCGAACGGGCGCTATGGGCAGGGCGCTTTGATGCGAGAGCGCTTTATTCCTCGCGTGCTGGAGGCGACCCCAGACTCTTTGCTCGATACGAAGGGTGTTTTGTGTCCGCATAAGGTTTGGGCCACGATGATGAACAACGAAAAACCTGGTGGGCATGGCGAGCGTTCGGTGGCGGTCGGTACGATTGATATGGCCGTCTGGGATGCTGTGGCAAAAATTGAGGGACTACCACTTTATCAATTACTGGCCGATCGCTACGGCGACGGCAAGCCAAAGCGCGAAGTCTTCGTTTATGCGGCAGGTGGGTATTATTGGCCGGGGCAGGGTCTTGAAGGTCTGACCCGCGAGATGCAGAGCTATCTGGATCGTGGTTATTCGGTGGTCAAGAAAAAAATCGGCGGAGGCTCTTTAGCTGAAGATTGCAAGCGCATTGAGGCCGTGATGAAGTTGCTCGGGCCAGGCCAAAGGCTGGCGGTCGATGCCAACGGCCGCTTTGATTTGAAAACGGCGATCGAGTACGGCAAAGCCTTAGCGCAATATGACTTATTTTGGTACGAAGAGGCCGGTGATCCGCTTGATTTCGAACTGCAGGCAGAACTAGCGAACCATTACGACAAACCCATGGCAACAGGTGAAAACTTATTTTCAATGCAAGACGCACGTAATTTAATTCGCTATGGCGGCATGCGTCGTGATCGTGATTGGCTGCAATTTGACTGTGCGCTAAGTTACGGTCTCGTTGAGTATCTGCGCACCCTTGAGATGCTCAAAGAATACGATTGGTCACCCAAACGGTGTGTGCCGCACGGTGGTCATCAGATGTCGCTTGCGATTGCCGCGGGTCTGGGCCTCGGCGGTAACGAAAGCTATCCCGATCTTTTTCAACCCTATGGCGGGTTTCCCGACGGCGTCAAGGTCGAGAACAGTTTTGTGACCTTGCCTGAACTCGTTGGGATTGGTTTTGAAGGCAAGGCAGATTTGTACACAGAGATGAGGGCGTTGGCGAGTTAAACACCATTCACGCTTAAAATTAAAGTTTGCAAAACCGCGATAGTCTTGTTCAGAGATTGCGCGACTTCTAAACATAACAGGTAACAGCAGAGACATTTATGACCAATATTCGTTTGAGCTTCGTTCGTGTGTACACGCTGATCGTCGTAACAATGTTAGGGCTCGGTGCGAGTTTCGGTATTTACGCGCAGACTGTGTTTCCGGCCAAGTCAATTCGTCTTGTCGTACCCTTCACGCCCGGGGGCGTCACCGACACGAGCGCGCGTTTGATTGCAGAGTACATGTCTAAAAAACTCGACCAGCAAATCATCGTCGAAAACAAACCGGGCGCTTCGGGCAATATCGGTGCGGCGCAAGTGGCTGCGGCTGAGCCCGACGGCTACACTTTGTTGCTTGGGTTCGACGGCACGATGGTCATTAATCCTCACGTCTTCGCCAATATCCCCTTTGACACGCTCAAAGACTTTAGGCCAGTCGGAAAAATCGGTGACGCGATTTTGATACTGGTCGCTTACCCTGGCTTTAAAGCGCAAACGCTGCAAGAGATTATCAAGCTCTCTAAGCAACCGGGTGCGGCAGTTAATTTTGGTTCTTCTGGCATAGGCAGCCCACAGCACGTCGCGGTTGAGTTGCTCAACCAACGCACGGGCTCAAAGCTGATTCATATTCCGTATAAGGGCGGCGGACAGGCCATGATAGATGTGCAAGGCGGCACAATCCCCTTGGTTTATACGGCTGTCGCAGGTGCCTATCCACACATCATGTCTGGCAGGATCACCGCCATTGCGGTGTCGAGTGAAAAGCGCGCGCCCTCGTTACCCAACGTACCCACTTTTATCGAGAGCGGTATTTCTGATTTTATTGTCAACTCGTGGGTCGGTATTTTTGCCCCGTCTAAAACACCGACCGCAGTGATCGAGCGTTTAAATTCTGTATTAAACGAGGTATTAACCGACGCAGAAGTCATCGCCAGACTTCAAAAGCTCGGAATCAGCGCGACACCAGGCACGCCTGCAGCGTTCGGCAATGCAGTAAAAAAACATCTTGACGAGTACGGCCAAATCATCCGCTCGGCGGGTATTAAGCTCGAGTAAGTGAAAAAAATGGGCATGACCTATGGTCTGCGCACATAGCCTGACTTGGATAATGGTATGAAACTCACCCAACGCGCAGCGCTCCGGTTTTGAGTAACGATTCATCTAACCCCGAAGCCTTGAATGAGAACAAGGCCCATCGTCAGGCGATCGTCAAGGTGCTGAACGCGGTAAAACCGAGTTCTGTTCTTGATATTTGCTGCGGTGATGGTTGGTTGTCAACGGTCTTAACGCATCCCACGGTGCTTCACGGCCTTGATTTTTACGCCAATCCACCGCCGGGCTATGCTCAATTTTATAGCGCTGATTTTAATCAAGGTGTACCTGACGCCTGCGGGCAATACGATGCAGCGCTCTGTTGCGAGGCGATGGGCTACCTACAAAACCCGGGGCTGTTTTTACAAAGCGTGCACAGGCACCTAAACCCGGGTGCGACCTTCGTCCTGTCGTTGCCAAATCCCAACTATGCGGGGGCGCGTATCAACCATCTGATTCAAGGGTTTCCGCGTTCGTATTCTTGGTTTGCGCAAAATACAACGGCCGAACCCCATATGCCCTGGCTGACTCTGGGCTTGTTTCAACTTTGGCTGTTGCTCGGTTTAAATGGCTTTACGCACATCACGGTGCACGAGGTCGATGAAAAAAAGCCACGCCGTCAGATTGAAAAACTTGCGGGCTGGTTAATTAAAGCCTATGCGCGAAAAAAAATAAAAACAGCTGCGTCTGTTGCAGTGGCAGAACTGTGGCGGCAGGCGCTCTCTGATCAAGTGGTCTATGGCAGGCAATTAGTGATTTCTGCTATCGTGGTCAAACCAAAGTAGACCGCCAACCCTCCTTGAGCTACGCTGCGTCTAAACAGGCGTCTCGGCTCCCTAACTGAATCAAACAACAAGCCTGCAATGACGACTCAAACACACACCCCCAGCGCAGACATCTCTGTTGGCTTGGCACAATTCATTGAAAACTGCCGGTGGGAAGATATTCCCGATGTCGTTCGACACGAGGCCAAGCGTTCTTTATTAAATTATTTTGCAGCGGCTTTATCGGCCTGCTTTGACCCAACCGTTGAGCGTGCAGCGCAGGTCTATGCGCGTTTTTCTGCGGCTCAGCAGGCGACAGTGATTGGTCGCGGGCAACGGCTCGATATGTTGACCGCTGCCGCACTAAACACGATGATGGCGAACGTGTTTGATTTTGACGACACGCACATTCCCACCATCATTCATCCGACAGCCCCCGTGGCGCCCGCGGTGTTCGCGCTCGCGCAAACTCGACCACTGAGCGGCGCGCATTTGTTACTTAGTTTTATTTTAGGTGCTGAGGCTGAATGCCGAATTGGACAGGCGGTGTCACCAGGGCATTATTCGCGCGGTTGGCACATCACTTCGACCTGCGGGGTATTTGGCGCGGCGATGGCGACGGGTAAGTTGCTGGGCTTGAGCACGCAGCAATTGGTGTGGGCCTTAGGTTCGGCCTCAGCGCAAGCTTCGGGCTTGGTTGAAACCCTTGGCACCATGTCTAAAAGTGTCAGCATGGGTAACGCCTCACGTAACGGCATGTTGTCTGCTTTTTTGGCGCAACAAGATTTTGATGGCCCGGCGCGACCGCTTGAGGGCGTGCGTGGATTTTTGAATGTCACGGCTGACGCGCCCGATTGCCAGAGCATTGTCGGCGAATTGGGAACGCGCTGGGAACTACTGAACAACACCTACAAGCCGTTTCCGTGCGGTGTCGTTTTAAACCCAGTCATCGAGGCGTGCCTGGGATTAGCCAAACATCCAGAGTTGTTACAACAAGGCTTGCACGCGCTTGAGCGTATCGAGCTGCATGGCCACCCCTTATTAAGGCAACGCACCGATCGCCCAAACGTTGCGACCGGTCGCGAGTCACAAGTTAGCGCACAGCATGCCGTCGCTGTGTCCTTGACGCGTGGCAAAGCGGGCCTGGACGAGTTTAGCGATCAGGCGGTTGCAGACGAATCGTTGCGTGCGTTAGGACGCAAAGTTGTTTTTGTGGAAGATGCTTCGTTTGCCGTTGAGGCAGCCACCGTCAAGCTGCATTGGGCGCAAGGCAAGACCTTGGTTGTGGCGATTGATATTGCACGCGGGGCGCGCGCCAAACCCTTGTCTGACCAAGAACTTGAAAACAAAGTGCGTACCTTGTGCGAATATGGTGGTTCGGGCTGCGAGCCCGAGGCTTTGATTCAAGCGGTGTGGGCCATGGATCAAGCGACCGATGTCGGTCAAATCATGCAATTAGTCGCCGGAAAAAACAAGTGACGCGTAAGTGTCAGAGCTAAAAATTAAAAAACGGAGTCAACCATGTCAATCAAGATCGCAGCACTTAGAGACGCAGTTTTACCTAGCTTGATGGCAGCTTGCGCGCTGCTTGGTGGGTTAGGACCCCTTGAGGCCTCTGCACAAGCGGCTTTTAAGCCCTCCGGGCCTGTCAAAATTGTGGTGATGTTTCCGCCAGGTGGGGGCACGGACGCGGTAGCGCGTATCGTGGGCGAAAGGCTCACTGACCTATGGCAGCAGCAAGTTGTGATAGAAAATAAAGCTGGCGCGCAGGGCAATATCGGCACCGCATATGCGGCAAAAGCAGCGCCTGACGGGCATACGTTGATGATTGCGCATCAGGGCGTGATGACCGTGAATCCTCATCTTTATAAAGACATGGGCCTTGATGTCACAAAAGATATCGTACCCGTGGGGCGTTTGACGCAACAACCCTTCGTGCTCGTGGCACACCCGTCGGTTCCGGTTAAAACACTCAAAGATGTTGAGGAGTTGGCCAAAAATCAGCCCGACAAACTCAGCTACGGCTCAAGCGCCGCTGGCCCGCAGCTTGCCGTCGAGCTCTTTAAGTTCACGACGGGAGCAAAGCTCTTGCACGTGGCTTACAAAGGGGCGGGACCCGCGGTGATTGACGTGTTGAGCGGAAATATCAATCTGCTGGTCGCGAACCCCACATCGGTGGCGCAGCACGTGCAGGCTGGCAAGCTTCGCGCCATTGTCTTGTTCGGTTCGCAAGGGGTAGGGGTCTTGCCGGGTACGCCAACGGCGATTGACGCAGGCTACCCTGCCTTGGGGGATATTCCTGAGTGGTACGGGCTTGCCGTGCCGGCCGCCACGCCTGCTAAAGTGCTTGAGCAGTTGAATCAGGATCTCAACACGGTCTTGTCGCAGGCTTCGGTTCAAAGTCGCATCAGCGCTTTAGGCTTGAATGCTTCTCCAAGCACCTCAGCAGAGTTTTCAGAGCAAATTAAACGGGATTACGCCCGTTGGGGACGTTTAATTCAGCAGGCTGGCCTCAAAGTCGAGTAACACTAAGGATATGCCGGTCAGTTGCCTGCTGCTTGTGACCGTGACGCATTAGCCTGTTGTTTTAGGTTTAGCCGTCGTGGTCTTTTTAGGCTTAGCCGCTTTCTTTTTTGGGGCAATGCTCTTTTTTGCAGACGTGCTTTTTTTAGCAGCACTATTCTTTTTAGGCGCTGTTTGTGTTGGGGCTGTTGAGGTTTGAGCGGCTACTGGCGCCATTTGAACTAAACCAAACGAGGTAATCATTAAAAGTACCGCTAATTTCTTGATCATTAAGTGTTCCTTCAAAAAACAGGCACGATGAGTGCTCGCAGCACGATAACTTAATCTCAGACGTTAACTCAACCTACGTCTATTTTAGCCGCCCCAAGAAGAAATTCAATTTGAAACCCCCGATCTCGCAAAAAAATGCGCCAGAGAAGTCAAAAAGTGCGCATAAAACACCTTCTAACCTCGATTTTGATGGGATTGCGCTGCGCGGGTAGTCCATAATTCGTACAAGTCATTTATTATTTGAGATCAATATGTTTAAAAAAATATTGCTGCTTGGTCTGGGTAGCTTAAGTTTTGTGTCAGCATTTTCGCAGGCACAGCCGGCTCCAGTGGCGCCATGGCCCAATCAGCCTGTACGAATGATTGTGCCGTTTCCGGGTGGCGCGAGCACGCTCGATGGCGTAGTGCGCCTGCTGGTGCCCGAGATGGCCCGCGACTTGGCAGGGCCGGTTTTTGTTGAAAATAAACCTGGTGCTGGCACCGTGATCGGTGTCGATGCAGTCGCCAAAGCGTCAGACCGTCACACCTTCGGTGGCGTGGCGAACAGTTTTACGGTGAACCAGACGCTGGTAAAAAACTTACCTTACAACCTGGATAAAGATCTCTTGCCGGTCATTTTGCTGGCGCGTACAGCCAATGTGCTGGCGATTCGGCCCGACTTGCCGATCAAGAATCTATCTGAGCTGGTTGCCTACGCAAAAAAGAATCCAGGCAAACTGTCTTATGGCTCTTTCGGCAATGGTACAACGCCTCATTTTGCCGGCGAGATGCTGAAATCGATGGCAGGAATCGACATGGTGCACGTACCTTACAAGGCGCAAGGGCCAGCGCTTAACGATTTGTTGGGCGGCAATATCGACCTGATGTTTGGCAATTTGCCCGATTTTTTGTCGCATGTTCGTTCAGGCAAACTCAGAGCGTTGGGCACAACCTACCTCACGCGCGCGCCATTGGCCCCCGAGATCCCGACGATCGCTGAGCAGGGCCTACCAACGTTTGAGACTGACTCTTGGTACGGAATCATCGCTCCAGCGGCCACGCCAAAAGAGGCACTCGAGCGTTTGAATTTAACGTTGAGGCAGGCGCTTGCCCAGCCGGGCGTTCAGCAGAATCTGCGCGAACGCGGGATTGAAATTATCGGTGGTACCGCAGCCGAGTTCGGTGCCCACCTTCAACGCGAAATCGCCAAGTACGCTGAAATTGTTAAAACCTCGAATATGAAAATTGACTGAGTAAAAAAAGATGTCAAACACATTAAATAAAAAACCCCTGCGCATTGCGATCGCTGGCTTGGGGGCCATTGGTAAAGCCATTGCTATCACGCTTGCGAAGGGCTCAGTGCCCGGCGTCGTGCTGACCGCGGTCTCGGCAAAAAACCACGAGAAAGCACAGCAATTTGTGTCGACGCTTGGCGTGCCGGTGAAGGTACTGAATCTATCGCAGCTTGAGCCTGAGGCCGATCTTGTGATTGAGTGCGCGCCGGCAGCACTCTTGCCAGACATTGCGACGCCGTTTTTGAAGGCGCAAAAGCAAGTCATCGTCTTGTCGGTAGGCGCGTTGTTGTTTAATCAAGGTCTGATCGATTTGGCCAAACAAGAAGGGGGCATCATTCACGTGCCAACGGGCGCCTTGATCGGACTAGACGCCGTGATCGCTGCGGCCGAAGGCAAAATTCATTCAGTCAGAATGGTCACACGTAAGCCGCCAAATGGTCTGGCGGGTGCGCCTCATCTGCTTGAAAACAAGATTAGTGTCGAGGGTTTAACCGAGCCTAAAAAAGTATTCGAGGGTAATGCACGTGCGGCGGCTAAGGGGTTCCCGGCAAACCTAAACGTAGTCGTGGCGCTCGCCCTCGCGGGCGTTGGCCCCGAAAATACCTTGCTTGAAATTTGGGCGGATCCAACGGTTGTGCGTAACACGCACAGCATTGTGGTTGACTCAGATTCAGCGAAGTTCACCATGACCATGGAAAACATTCCTTCTGAAAACCCCAAAACTGGGCGCATCGTGGCGCCAAGCGTGATCGCCCTGTTACGCAAGATGCAATCAAGCTTTAAGGTCGGCACTTAGCGCCCAGTCACTTGGCAAGAGACCACCGACCCGCACCTTGACTTGAACGCGGGCACCTGGGGCGCACCTCGGTCTTCGCAGCTTACGCCGCTTGCGCGACTACGGACTGGCGCGGTAAATCTAAGGTGGTGACGCGCGTGAGTTCGCGCTTGTAGGCCTTGTCGTCAAACGGTCGCGCCCGATGCATGGTGCTGCGATTATCCCAAATGACTAGGTCGCCCAAGGCCCATTCGTGATGACCTAAAAACTCAGGCCGAGTCGCGTGCTCGATCAGGTCTTTTAATAACAAGCGTCCCTCGGGCACTGGCCATTCGATCACGCGCTCGGCGTGCGAGGCAAGATAAAGCGCTTTGCGAGGTGAGTCTGAAAAAACGCGCACCAACGGATGTGTCGCACCAGGAAGTTTTGCTTTTTCTTCAGGCGAAAAATCGAATCCCATGGTGTGACGCGAATACGCAATCGAGTGGTGCACGTGCAGAGAGTCGATGGTGGCTTTCATTTTATCGTCAAGCGCATCGTAAGCGGCCCGCATATCTGCAAACTCGGTGTCGGCACGTACGGGTGGGATGTTGCGCGCAAACAGCATCGAATAGCGTCCGGCGGGGTCTTCAAACGAGGCGTCGGTATGCCAGATACGGTTGCTGATGCCGTTCATCCGCCGGCGATCATCCGCAGCCAAAATCGCTCCGTCAGCCCCGACATTTGAAATATCGGTCAGCGCTTCGTTACCAAAGCGGTTTTTGACCAAAACAGACGAAGAGGTTTTGGCATGCAGTTCGCCGTCAAGGCGTTGAGCGAAATCGAGTTGCTCCTGAAACGAAAGCTCTTGCCCTTTGAATACCAGGACGCCATATTCCGTCATGCCTGCACGCAAGCGCGCTAGGCTCGGTTGGTCGTGCACGTTGCGCAGATCAAGCGAGCTGACTTCGGCCATAAAGGTTGGACTGAGCTGTTTGAAGGTGATGGTCATGAGCGGTCTCTTTCGCTGTTTTCAGTATTTTGGCTGTCTCGTGCACTGAGCACGGGTGCACTTGTTAGAATCGTTAGAATAAATATACTCCTTTACTTCAAAAACACATGACTTCAAAGCTGATTTTTTTAACAAATCCGATTCATCCGCAGGTACAGGCAGAGCTCGAAACCTTCGCGCACGTCTTGGTGGCGAGTTCGACGCGTGACGAAGATTTGCTTGCAGGCGCCCGCGAGGCTTCGATTGTCGTGGTGCGTAGCCCCATCCCTGCGGCCTTGTTTGCGCAGTCTCCCCACTTGCTTGGCGTGATCCGTCACGGGGCGGGAGTCGATATGATCCCGCTTCAGGCAGCGACCGAACACGACGTCGCGGTCGCGAATGCACCTGGCACGAACGCGGTCACAGTGGCCGAGTTCGCGTTGGGACAGATGCTGTCCTTGGCGCATAAAAGTGCGGTAGTCAATCAGCGAATGCGCGCGGGTGGCTGGGCAAGCGCGCGCCCGTTGGCGGACCAGGGCGTCGAGCTTGCAGGCAAAAGAGTCGGTTTGGTTGGGCTAGGTGCCATCGGGCAGGCGGTTGCAAAAATGTGTCATTTTGGCTTTGGCATGCAAGTCTGTGGTTATCGACCCAGCGGGCTTGCCTCGCTTGACTTTATTGAGGTGACTTCGCTTGAGCGGGTCTTTGCGCAGTCAGACTTTATCGTACTGGCCTGTCCGCTAAACGAAACAACAACAGGGTTGATCAGCGCCGACTTGCTGCGCCGTTGCAAGCCCGAGTCCTATTTGATTAACGTCGCCCGCGGTGCTGTCGTTGACCAGCAGGCCTTAGTCCAGGCGCTTAGTCAGGGGCGTTTAGCCGGCGCAGCACTCGATGTATTTGTGCAGCAACCGCTGCCGCTGGATTCGCCACTTTATGGCATGGAAAACGTCTTGCTCTCGCCGCATATGGCAGGCGTGACGGATGATAGTTTGCGAGCAATGGGAAGCTCGGTGGCGCGTCAGGCCAGACAAATCCTGAACGGTCAGTTGCCCGAACACTTGGTTAACCGCGAGGCTGCGGCCAACGTACAACAGCGCCTGACTCGAATGACTCAGCGCTAATTACGCAAACAATAAGCACCACTGGTGTGATAGCCCGAGGGGCAACTGCCGCTTTTGACAATCGCCCCTTTTGCGCTGCCACTACTGGCCAGGCAGTACGCACCACTGGTGTGATAACCCGAGGGGCACGAACCGACGTGAGGCAAGGCAAAGCGTGCGCTCGCAGAAGAGGGCGTGCAGTAGTTGCCACTGCTGTGGTAGCCGCTCGGACACGAGCCTTGCTTGGCGACAGGCTGTGCCGCCGGCGTTTGAGCTGCAACCGACACACAAGTTAAGGCCAAAAGGCTACTCACAATTCCTTTTAAAAATGGTGAGAGGGTTCGAGTCCTGAAGGCGGCTAAGTGAGCTAAAGTAGTCATCTCGTGATGGAGCGCTCAAAAAAAAGAAAAGCATAAGCGAATTTGGCAAAATAAAGCGAAATGGTCAAAATAAAACTGAACCCGAGAGGGGGCAAACTGAAGCAGGCTTGGGCTGCAGAGGGATATTGCGTGAATTGTGCGCTCGCAAGGTCGCGAAAACGATGTTTTGAGTCAAAAAAATATAAGTAAAAATTAGTTCTCAACCTTCAATTTATTGGGTAAGTCTGGTTATTTTGACGAAATGCGCAATTCTTGAGCGAAACACGCATATGTCTCAAGGCCGAAAGGGAGAGTTTTTCGTAAGAGCACGCGCGGTGCTACTATTTCGGGTTACTGAAGTGTGACCATTGCAATCTAATTGAAACAAGCTAATGAATCTGACCTTAAACGCCCCTGATTACGTTCACCACGCTGAGTTAAAAAAATGGGTGACTGACGTTGCAGCAAAAGCCAAGCCCGCCAAGATCGTCTGGTGTGACGGCTCGCAGGAAGAATACGATCGGCTTTGCGCCGAGATGGTGCAGTCTGGGATGTTGCACAAACTGAACCCCGCGAAACGACCAAACTCGTTTCTGGCGCGCTCGTCGCCCGATGACGTGGCACGCGTCGAAGATCGCACGTTTATTTGCAGCAAAAATAAGTCGGAGGCTGGCCCCACCAATAACTGGATCGAGCCTGCAGAAATGCGCACCAAGCTCGACGAGTTATTTGAAGGCGCGATGGCCGGTCGCACCCTGTACGTGATTCCGTTTTCGATGGGCCCGCTGGGATCGCCGATTGCACAAATCGGCGTCGAGTTGTCTGACTCGCCGTACGTTGTAGTCAATATGCGCCTAATGACTCGCATGGGCAAAAAAGTGTTCGACGTGCTGGGCCCAACGGGGGCGTTTGTGCCCTGTGTGCACACCGTAGGCGCGCCTTTGGCTGCGGGGCAGGCCGATGTCGTTTGGCCGTGCAATAACACCAAGTACATCGTGCATTTTCCCGAAACCCGTGAGATTTGGTCTTATGGCTCGGGCTACGGTGGCAACGCCTTGCTAGGTAAAAAATGTTTCGCTTTGCGCATCGCCTCAAACATGGGCCGTAGCGAAGCATCTGCGACTTCACCGGGCTGGCTGGCTGAGCATATGCTGATTTTGGGTGTGACGGCCCCTTGGGGTAAAAAATACCATGTCGCGGCAGCGTTTCCGTCGGCCTGTGGCAAAACCAACTTTGCGATGTTGATTCCACCCAAGAGCTTAGGCGAACAGGGCTGGAAGATCACGACGATCGGTGACGATATCGCCTGGATCAAACCAGACGCAAAAGGTAATTTGCGCGCGATTAACCCCGAAGCTGGTTACTTTGGCGTTGCGCCTGGCACCAACCAGCAATCAAACTTTAATTGCATGGCCACCTTGGCCCAAGACACCATTTTCACAAACGTGGCGTTGACCGATGACGGCGACGTGTGGTGGGAAGGCATGAGCAAGGTGCCACCTGCACACTGTATCGACTGGCAAGGGCGTGATTGGACTCCTGAGCAGGCAAAAGAGAAAGGCATTAAAGCTGCGCATCCAAATGCGCGCTTTACCGTTTCTGCCACGCAAAACCCGGTGCTGGATCCCGAATGGGATAACCCTGAGGGTGTTGTCATTGACGCCTTCATCTTTGGCGGCCGTCGCTCGACCACCGTGCCCTTGGTGACCGAGGCGCGTGATTGGGCTGAGGGCGTTTACATGGCCGCGACCATGGGCTCTGAAACCACTGCTGCTGCAGTGGGTGAACAGGGTGTGGTGCGCCGTGATCCATTTGCGATGTTGCCGTTCTGTGGCTACAACATGGCCGAGTACTTTCAACACTGGCTATCTTTAGGCGAACACTTGCAAGCCTCGGGTGCTAAGTTGCCCAGTATCTTCTGTGTCAACTGGTTTCGTACAGATGCTGACGGCAAATTTGTTTGGCCCGGCTTTAGCGAAAACACCCGCGTGTTGAAATGGATGTTGGGTCGTATCGAAGGCGAGGCCAAGGGCAACGAACATGTCTTTGGGATTACACCGAGCTATGAAGATCTTGACTGGTCGGGCATGGATTTTTCTCTCGAAAAATTCACCACGATCACTTCAATCGACAAAGCGGCTTGGCGCAAAGAGTTCGAATTGCATGCTGAACTCTTTGAAAAGCTGGCACATGGCTTGCCACCAAGTTTGCTTGAGATCAAAGCGGGCTTTGAAAGCCGCTTAGGGTAAGTGGCTTACATATGACTTTCCCAGGTCGCATCCAAATCAAACGGATACACAGGGCGATCAAGCTTGCTGTACGGAAACCGTGAATAGTCAGAGCTCGTGACGCCGCCACCATCGCATTCGACCACGGCCTTGGCAATCGGTACGAACACTGGCCGACAATACATTCTGGATTTGAGCAATACAAAACGATGCTTGGTCGCATCAATGCCGATGTGACTGAAAATGCCTAAGTCCCAGTGCTCTTGAGGCGTTTCCGTGACCATCACCAGCGCTTGAGGCAATTGCAGCAAGACTGTCCGCCCCATGTAAATGCGCTGACCCGTATAGGTGGGCCCACTGATCACGTATTCACCATCTGTGATGCGCAAGACGACCCCAGTAAGCATACGGGGTGTGGTTGTGATACCTAGCTGGGTTAAAGGAACTTTGTCGCCGACGGCCACTGACACCGTTGCGCCAATACCGGCGTCAATCATCCGTGCGACCGCCTCCGGGTCACAGATTGGCCCGACTACGATGTCTTGCAAGCCTTGCGCCAAGGCTTCATGCAAGACATTCATGTCGTCACAGGTGCCGCCCGACATGCAGTTATCGCCGTGATCCAGCAAGAGCACAGGCCCTGAACCGGGCTGTTGCGCAAGCGCTTGTGCCCGAGCGATCGAGACAGCTAAGCTTTCACTCTTGTAGACAAAACCTTCACGGTTATCCCAGATGAAGCCCGCGACCACGTCGGCAAATTGTTCGGCGGCGTCAGGGTCTGCATCGCTGATCACCACCACGCTAATGCAGGGGGCGGCGATATCGGCCAACGAAAAGCCTGCCAGCACCGACACGCCCAGCATACCCGCAACCTCAGCGGCGCGAGCGAGCTCGACGGCTTCGTGCATGGCGCCAATGTCGGTACGGCTGCACAGCGTGTGCGAGAGCAGCGGCAGGCGGCGCCAAGCCATCGTCGGTTTGATTTTTTTATCAAGCATCTCAATGAGCAAACGCGCGGCGTGGGCACCGGTTTCGTACATATCGATATGCGGATAGGTTTTGAAGCTCACCACGATGTCGCTGTTCGACATCGTTTTTTCAGTGATTTTGCCGTGCAAATCAAAAGCCACTGCAATGGGGGCTTTCGGCAATACTGCCCGCAAACGCTCGAGTAGATCGCCTTCGCCATCATCAGAGTTTTCGGCCACCATGGCACCGTGCAGGTCGAGTGCGATCGCATCGCACCCAGCCGCCGCCGCCACAATCACATCAGACAGGTGGGTGTAAGCCTGCGCGGCCACACAACCGCTTGGGTTAGCGGTGGCACTGCAGGCCACGACAACTTGATGGCCGGCTTGTTCAAGTAGGTCGATATAGGCGGCGATACCAGTACGCGTGCCTTTAGAGGCTGCGTAGGCCTCGTCGCCGTAGGTTGGACCGTGATCGCCAAATGACGAGAGCGGCGTTGGGACCGGAGAAAACGTATTGGTTTCGTGATTGAGTCGTGCCACCAGGATTTTCATTGCTGGCTCGCGCACGTAAGCATGGCATGCAACAACACGTTGCAGCCGGCCTCAAGATGCTCAGACTTTGCATCTTCGATTTCGTTATGACTGATGCCATCTTTGCAAGGTACAAAAATCATCGCTGTGGGGGCAACGCGTGCCATATAGACGGCATCGTGACCAGCGCCACTGACAACGTCCATCTCTGAGAGCCCTATGGTATGCGCGCCTGAACGCACGGCTTGCACCAATTCGTTGGCAAAGGCCGCAGGCGGAAAATACACCACTTGCGTCAACGCGATACTGACCTTGCCCTGTTTGGCAATCTCTTGGGCCCGGGCATTGAGCTTGTCGACCATCGCAGTTAATGTCGCATCTGAGTCTGCCCGAAGGTCGACCGACATTTTGACCGTACCCGGGATGACGTTGCGTGAATTGGGGTACACGTCAAGCATCCCAACGGTGCCGCGCGCGTGAGGAGCGTGGTCGAGCGCGAGTTCGTTGACCAGCTGCACCATATGTGAGGCCGCTAGCAAAGCGTCGTGACGCAGTTGCATGGGGGTCGGACCTGCATGCGCTTCAGAGCCGGTGATGACCACATCAAACCAGCGCTGTCCTAAGGCACCCGTCACGACGCCAATCGTGATGTCGTGCGCCTCAAGAACCGGACCCTGCTCGATGTGCGCCTCAAAATAGGCACCGATCCCCCGAGGGCTGATTTGGTCTGTGCCGGCATAGCCGATCGCGTTCAGGGCTTGCCCGACCGTGATGCCGTCGCGATCTGTTTGCGCCAGAATAAAGTCGGTTTTGAATTCTCCGATAAAGGCACCCGAACCCATCATGACAGGAACAAACCGCGAGCCTTCTTCGTTTGTCCAGACCACGACCTCAAGCGGCGCGTCGGTGGTGATCTTCGCATCATTGAGTGTTTTAAATACCTCCAGGCCCGCCAGTACACCGTAGTTTCCGTCAAACTTACCGCCGGTTGGCTGTGTGTCAATATGACTGCCGGTCATGATGGCGGGTAAGCTATCATTGCGCCCGGCGCGGCGGGCAAAAATATTGCCCACGCAATCAATGCGAAGCGTACAGCCCGCGGCCTTAGCCTCGCTCACAAAAAAATCACGCCCTTGGCGATCGAGGTCGGTCAGCGCCAAACGGCACACGCCGCCTTTAGGTGTTGCACCGATTTGAGCGAGTTGCATCAAACTGTTCCACAGCCGTGTCCCATTGACGCGCAGAGCGGCGTGGGATGTTAAAGAAGCAGTCGACATCAAAAAACTCCGAAGTTGGGGTAGATGAATCAGGTAATCTAGCGAATAATCGTAATAGTGCCTGAATTCAATCTAACAAGGTTCAACAAACAATGAAACTCGATGCGATCTCGCACCGCAATCGCAATACCAAAATTGTAGCCACTCTGGGGCCCGCAAGCAGTGAACCCGCCATGATTCGACGGTTATTCGATGCAGGTGTCGATGTGTTCAGGCTGAACTTTAGCCACGGTACACACGCGGATCATCAATTGCGCTACGACGCGATTCGTCAGATCGAAGCCGATGTCGGCCGCCCCGTGGGCATCCTGCTAGATTTGCAAGGGCCAAAACTTCGGGTGGGCAAAATCGTTGGTGGCAAACAGTCTCTCGAGGCGGGTCAAAAGCTAAGGTTTGATTTGGATCCGGCCCCAGGCGAAAACGGCCGCGTGCCGCTGCTGCACCCAGAGATTTTTGCAGCCATCAAACCGGGCGACGACTTGCTGATAGACGATGGCAAGGTCAGAGTCCGCGTGTTGGCGTGTGATGCGACGCACGCCGACGTCGAGGTGATCAATGCCGGTATGATTTCGGATCGCAAAGGAGTGAATGTTCCGGGGGCGATCCTGCCGCTGTCGCCCATTACCACTAAAGATCGCGAGGATTTGGCGTTTGGGTTGAGTCTCGGGGTCGATTGGGTGGCGCTCTCGTTTGTGCAGCGCACTGAAGATATCGCTGAACTCAGAGCCTTGATCGGGGATCGTGCCTGGATTATGGCCAAGCTTGAAAAACCCTCGGCGATCGAGTCGCTCGAAGCGATTGTTGCCGCCTCAGACGGGGTAATGGTTGCGCGTGGCGACTTAGGGGTTGAACTGCCGCCCGAAGAAGTCCCCGTCTTGCAAAAGCGTATTGTGCGGGCCTGTCGCGAAGCCGGTAAACCCGTGATCGTGGCCACGCAAATGCTTGAGTCGATGATTGCCTCGCCGGTTCCGACGCGCGCAGAAGTCAGCGATGTTGCAACTGCAGTGTATGACGGCGTTGATGCTGTCATGCTCTCGGCCGAGTCGGCGTCTGGCGCTTATCCGATTGAAGCCGTCAACATGATGGATCGTATTTTGCAAAGTACCGAGCGTGACCCGATTCAACGTTTAACCATGGATGCGACCTTTCGGCGGCGTCACCGCGACGCGCGCGATGCGATTTCGGCAGCGATTCGGACCGTGGCCGAGACCCTGCCGGTTGCGGCAACGGTAGCCTACACGTCTTCGGGTTCAACGACACTGCGCGTGGCCCACGAGCGTCCTCGGGCTCCGATCTTAAGCATGACGCCTAATGCGGCGGCCGCGCGTCGTTTGTCACTTGTTTGGGGGGTGCATTCGATACAAGCCGCTGTGGTGCAAAGCACCGAAGATATCGTCTTGCGTGCCACGCAGGCGGCCGAAAAGAATGGCTTTGGACAGCCCGGTGAGGCCTTGCTGATTATTGCAGGCACTCCCTTTGGGGTGTCGGGCACCACCAATCTGTTACGGATCGCCTGGATTGGTGAAAAGCCCGATACGGTCTGATCCGTTAAACTAAAAAAAATATTTCAATAAATTTGGCAGGAGACAAAGAATGGGCCATGCAGGTTTGCGGTTTGGTATTTTTTTAGCGCCGTTTCATCAGCTTGGCGACAATCCCACGCTTGCCCTTGAGCGTGATCTTGAGTTGATCGAATGGCTCGATCATTTGGGTTACGACGAAGCCTGGATCGGCGAACATCATTCAGCCGGATGGGAGATCATCGCTTCGCCCGAAATCTTTATTGCTGCCGCCGCGCAACGCACCAAGAGAATCATGTTGGGCTCTGGCGTCACAAGCCTGCCTTATCATCACCCCTTTTTGGTGGCGCAGCGTTTTGTGCAACTTGATCACATGACGCGTGGCCGGGTGATGTTGGGGTGTGGCCCCGGCGCACTGGTGTCAGATGCCTACATGATGGGCATCGAAGCCGAGCGCCAGCGACCCATGATGGACGAGTCTCTTGGCGCCATCATGCGCTTGCTTGAGGGTAAAGAGCCCGTCACCTTAAAGACCGACTGGTTTGAGCTTAAAGAGGCTCGACTGCATCTTGCGCCTTATACCAAGGGGTGCTTCCCGATCGCCGTCGCCACCTCAACCACCCCCTCTGGCGTCTTAACGGCCGGCAAGTATGGGGTGGGGATGTTGTCGCTTGGCGCGGGCTTGCCGGGCGGGCCGCAAAAACTTGCTGAACAATGGAAACTCGGCGAAGAGCAGGCCGCAAAATTTGGCAAGACCATGAACCGAGAGGATTGGCGCTTGGTGGTCAATATCCATGTCGCCGAAGATGACGCAACCGCCTTGCGTGATGTCGGTGCGCGTGAACGTGTCGAGACACTCAGTTATTTTAGCGAGACCCTCGGTCGCCCGCCCATGCGCAGTGAAGATCCTTTGGGTGATGGTTTAAAGGCCGGCACCACCATCGTAGGTTCACCCGAGACCGTTGCTAACGGCATTGCACGCTTGCTTGACTTCACAGGCGGTGGTGCGGGCGCTGTGATGTTTCGCTCGCACGAGTGGGCAACGCGCGAGCAAACCTTGCGCAGCTATGAGTTGTTCGCCCGTTGGGTCATGCCGAAGTTTCAGGGCAGCATGGATTCACTATTCGCCTCACGTGAGTGGGTCAGCGAAAACCGCAGCGGGATTTTTGGTCCGCACATGGGGGCAATGCGTAAAGCCTTTACCGATGCCGGCCAAGAGGTGCCAGATCATATGCGCCTGAGGTTACACACGGGCCCAACGCCTTTGGTTGAAAAGTAAGGGGAGGCGATCCGCGCCCCTGAGGACTTTGCTTGAGGTCATCGAGCAAAGCTCTGCTCATACATCTTGACCTTTTGCGCACGGTTGCCTAGACGCGCCGCCTCAGGCACTATAGCGGACAACGTTGTGACTGTGAGCAGAAGATGGTCACTTTCGGCAACGCCGATGCCCAGCTCTTTCACCGATTTTTAGGATATAAGCCATGGATTTGAGCCGTTTTCCCCGTCGTCGCTACTCGCAAGGCCCTTCGCCCATTGAGTTTTTGCCTAACTTTACCAAGGCCTTGGGTGGGCCGCGCGTGTGGATGAAGCGCGACGATATGCTGGGTTTAGCGCCTGGTGGCAACAAGACCCGTAAGCTTGAATTTTTGATGGGCGACGCGCTGGCAAAAGGCGCAGACACGCTGATCACCTGCGGCGCGCCGCAGTCAAATCACTGCCGCATTACTTTGGCTGCGGCGGTTAAAGAAGGGCTGAAGTGTCGTTTTGTGATTGAAGAGCGTGTGCCTGGAAGTTATAAAGTTGACGCAAGTGGTAATCAGTTCATGTTTCGCTTGCTTGGAGTTGAGGCCGTTACTGTTGTGCCGGGTGGCAGCAACATGGCTCAGGCCATGGAGCAAGTCGCCCAAGAGGTGCGAGCCAGTGGCGGCAAGCCTTACATCATTCCGGGCGGCGGTTCGAACGCGATTGGTGGCTTGGGCTATGTCGCCTGCGCCCAAGAGTTGCAGCAACAGCTACTACAAATGGGTCAGCCGATGGATCATTTTGTGGTGGGATCGGGTAGCTCGGGCACCCACGGTGGTTTAGTTGCCGGATTTCTGGGCAACAATATTCAGATTCCCTTAGTTGGTATCGGCGTGAGTCGTGATCCTTCAGACCAAAATCCCTTGGTTCATAAAGAAGCTCAGGCGATTTTGGATTTACTTGGCGTCAAGATCCAGGTGCCTGCCGAGGCCGTCTTAAGTTTCGGCGATTGGTGGCGTCCTAAATACTCGATGCCTAACCCCGCGATGGTTGAAGCCGTGCAAATGCTTGCGCGTACTGAGGCGATCTTATTGGATCCGGTTTACACCGGCAAGATTATGGCGGGCTTGATCGGCTTAAGCCGTAAAGGCTATTTCAAACCCACAGATAACGTGCTGTTTTTGCATACAGGCGGCGCAACAGCCTTGCATGCATACGAGTCGGTTGTGCTTGGCGACCCCTCTGCGGTCGCTTAAGTCAAAAGAAGATTCTATTTCTTTAGACAAACTTGCCGCACAATACAATAAACATATCCGGAGACAATAAAAAATGAAACTCGGTTTAATTGGCTTGGGTAACATGGGTCATCATTTTGGTAACCGGTTTTTAGTGGCCGGCCATGACCTCATCGTTTTTGACAACAACCCTCAGGCGCTGGCGCGTTTGCAACAAAAAGGCGCGCGCGTTGCGGCAAGCGCTCAGGCCATGGCTGACGAGGTCGAGTTTGTTTTACTGTGTTTGCCGATGCCTGCGATCGTGCAGGCTGTTGTCCAGGGCCCCGCTGGGGTGATGCTAGGCAGAAGCGTCAAAATTATCGTCGACCTCTCAACCACTGGCCCCTCAGTGACTGATTCCATCGCAACTGTTGTTTCAGCAAAAAATATTGCTTGGGTTGGATCGCCAGTTAGCGGTGGCACGACTGGCGCCGAAAAAGGCACCTTGACTTTAATGGCTTCGGGGTCCTCGGCGGCGTTTGAGCAGGTCAAACCCGTGCTTTCGATCTTAGGCACCAATATTTTCTATCTGGGCGAACAACCGAGCCTGGGCCAAACCATGAAAATCATCAACAACACGCTTTGTGCGGTCAACATTGTGGCTAGTTGCGAAACCTTGGTGTACGGCGCCAAGGCGGGCTTAGACGCTAAAACGATGTTGGATGTGATTAATGTTTCAAGCGGCCGCTCGTTTATTACTCAAGAAAAAGTTCCTCAGTGTATTTTGACACGCGAGTTTCCCACCCGCTTCACGACAGATTTGTTGCATAAAGATATCAAGTTGTGCGTCGAAGAGGCCGAAAAACTTGGCGTACCGATGACAGTGAGCCCGGCAGCCAGACAGTTTTTATCGTTTGCGATCGGGCAGGGTGACGGGCCCAAAGACTATGCCAATATCATTAAGCATATCGAGGGCTGGGCGGGTACAGAATTTGGTACGGCAGCGTCTTGAGCACAAGCGCTTCAAACATTATTTTTTTCCACGACTTTTTTAACTGTTAACGGGAGTAATTATGACGTTTCGTTTTCTGGTAGGTGCCACATTTATTGCAGCCACCTTGGCTGCCAGCCCACTCTTTGCGCAATCGGCAGAAGCGACAAAGCTTGGTGACGAAAAATACGAGCCGCGTGTTGGGCAAAGTGGCAAGGATGTTATTTGGGTGCCCACGAATGACGCGGTAGCCGAGGCCATGCTAAAAGTTGCGAAGGTCAAGCCGACCGATCTGGTTTATGACCTTGGGGCGGGTGACGGCAAGATTGCGATCGCGGCGGCAAAAAACTTTGGCGCAACCGCAGTTGGTATTGAGTACAACAAAGAAATGGCTGAACTGGCCACTCGCAATACCGAACGGGCTGGGGTTGCGGACAAAGTCAAAATCATTAATGGTGATATTTTTGTCGAAGACTTTTCAAAAGCCACCGTAGTCACTATGTATTTATTACCCGATCTGAATTTAAAAATTCGTCCAACGATCCTAAAAATGGCACCCGGTACGCGCATCGTGACCAATTCGTTCAATATGGGTGACTGGGAGCCCGATGACTCGGTTGGCACGGGGTATGCGCAAGGCTACTTTTGGGTCGTGCCTGGCAACGCTGCCGGCAAATGGCAGCTAAAAGGCGTAGAAGGCTCGCAACAACCCGTATCGCTTGAAGTGACGCAACGGTATCAACGCGTCGGGGGTACTCTCAATATATACGGTAAAACGCAGCCAATTTTGAGCGCCACCTTGTCGGGCAATCGCTTGAAATTTACGTTTTTGGATCAGAGCAATCAGTCGCGCTTCATGGATGTGACGCTCAATGGCAATGAATTTTCGGGTCAGGTCTTTGAAAATTCACCACTCTACACAGTCACTGGTACCCGTAACTAAATATGACTACGCTTCAAGACACCAGCACGCAAACAACTGCCGCAGGCACTGAATCTCAGGCGTTGAGCAATGCACCCACCAAGCAGTTGAGCGCCTTCCGTGCAATCGCGATTATTGTCGGAATTGTGATTGGTGCCGGTATCTTTAAAACACCCTCAATGGTCGCGGGTGTCACGGGGGATGCTGGGTGGTTGATTGTGGCGTGGGTGTTGGGGGGCGTGATTTCTTTGGCGGGGGCACTCTGCTATGCAGAGCTTGCCACCACCTACCCACACGCGGGCGGAGACTATCATTTTTTGGCGCGTGCCTTTGGCAAGCCAGTTTCTTTTTTATACGCCTGGGCCAAGGCAACGGTCATTAATACAGGGTCAATCGCCCTGCTTGCCTTTGTGTTCGGTGACTACATGAGCAAAGTGATCAACTTAGGCGCGCACTCAACCGCGCTGTGGGCGATTGGGATTGTCGTCGCCATGACCCTGATTAACTTGATTGGCTTACATGCGGCGTCGTGGGTACAGACCTGTCTGACTATGATTGAAGTGACGGGTTTGCTATGTGTCGTGGTGGCAGGCTTTGTGCTGTCGGGCGAGGCGCCTGCGTCGCCAGCTTTATTTTCGTCTTCACCAAGCTTAGGCATGTTTGGGTTGTCGATGGTTTTTGTTTTGCTGACGTATGGTGGCTGGAACGAAGCTGCCTACATCTCGGCTGAAGTGCGAGGGGGCAAGCGCGCGATTGTGCCGGTCATCGTGATCAGCATCATGCTTCTGACACTGATTTATTTGCTTTTCAATATCGCGGTACTCGCGGGCCTGGGCCTATCGGGCTTAGCAGGCAGTAAAGCGGTGGCAGCCGACCTGATGGGTAAGGCCTTTGGCCCTTGGGGCGAAAAAGCGCTTGGTGTTTTTGTGGCGGTTGCTGCTTTGACCAGTATCAATGCGACCATGATTGTGGGCGCGCGTACGAATTATGCTTTGGGCCGCGACTGGCCCGCTTTACGTTTTATGGGTAACTGGCACGCTGAGCGTGGTTCACCCGTCGCAGCCTACTGCGTTCAATCCCTTTTAAGCCTGGCCTTGGTTGGTCTGGGCATTTGGCAGACCGACGGTTTTGAGGTCATGGTTGAATTTACGGCACCGGTATTTTGGGCCTTTTTATTTTTGGTTGGCGTTTCGCTTTTTGTGCTGCGAGTCAAAGATCCTCAGGCAGAGCGGCCGTTTAAAGTGCCGCTTTACCCTCTTACACCGATTTTGTTTTGTTTAACCTGCGCCTTTCTCACGTATTCGAGCGTGACCTACGCAATGAGTAAAGGGGCGGTTTATATTTCTTTACTGGTGATGGCGGTCGGGGTGGTGGCCTTAGTGATTACGCACCTTTCAAACAAGCGAGCCTGAGCGCGCAGCGCAGGCTCTCATCTTGCTGTGGTAAACATCAAGGGTGGCGCTTAGCGCAAGCCCCCTCAGTGCGCCAACCCTAACACGGCCAGGCTTTCAGCATAAGCCACGGCGGTCTCGCACAAAAAAACGACGACGTCTTGGGGCTCCATATTTTCTAGAATTTGGACGACTTGCTCGGTGATATCACCCGCAGCCTCGATGCCAGCGACGTGCACTTGCGCGCCACTCTCAAAGACGGCGAGGGGGATTAGTTTTTCGACCACTTCCATGTCAACCGCAGAGACAACGATGTAGGCGCGGACATGCAAATCATCAGCATTGACCTCTAGCACAACGCCGGTCTCGAGTGTTTCGAGAATCTTGCTCGTAATCATGAGATCCATGCTGGCTTCTTTGTGAATGCTTAAGCCGCTTTTGCGGTTAAGACTTTTTCTTCTAGGGCCTCAAGCAGCGCGCAAAGCATTTGATTGAGTTCAGCGCACATCAGGGTGAAATCACCGTCAAACTGTTCGTTGGCGTCGGCGGGCATATGTTGTTCAGACTGATCCAGAATGTCTTGAGCGGCAACGCGTTTGATATCAAGATTTTCAGTCAAGACAAACGAGACGCGATCATTGAAGGTGAGGGCTAGGCGCATACATTGTTTGCCGGACTTGATGTGCTTTTGGATGTCATCGCTATCAAGCGCGTGTTTGACATAGCGCACCGCCGCAGCCTTGTCGCCACCCGCACGTAATTCTGCATCTTGATCTACCGAAAAGTTTGCCGGACCATATCCGCCCAATACCCAGTCGGTCATGGCTGCAGCCGGGCTGATCGTGACTTGGATTGGCTCGACCGGAAACGGATAGAGTGCCTTGCCGAGCGCGGTGAGGATTTCTTCAGACTTCGACGCTGAGGCCGTATCAATCACGAGCCAGTGATTGACCGGATCAATCCAGACCCGGGTGTCGCGGGCCAGGCTAAAGGCGCGTGGCAGCAGGGCTTGTGTGACCTCTTCTTTCAGGTCACGCAATTGCTTGCGCCCGGGTTTAAAGCCTTGTTGGTCTTCAAGCTCTTGGGCGCGCACTTTAGCAAACTGATTGATGACCGAAGTGGGCAGTAGTTTTTTTTCGGTACGGTAGGCGCACAAAATTTGGCGACCAACACCGTAAGCAAAACGCACATCTTGTTCGCGCGGGGCTACCCAACCAACAGACAAAGGGGCCGCTGCGCCAGCCGATACAAACTGTTCTTTAGCTAAAAGTGCGTCGAGCGCAGGGGTTGTCCAAGTAAAAGAGGGTGACAGACGAAATAACTTGAGATTTTTAAACCACATGACGCACTCGCAAAAAAAATCGATTCTAGCCGATGCCTGATACAAGGCGGGCTGCGATTCGGGTCAAGTTTGTCCAGTCATACCCTCGAAGGTCGTATGAATCACCAAGTCAACAATGTCCTCATCTGAGAAAGCACCACCCATTTTCAAGAAGTCAGCAACCGGATCGCACGACCGAGCAAAAATTGTGTACAAAATGACTTCGCCCGGCAGCGAGGCAGACAAGGTGCGGGCGGCCTGAGCCTGTTCAATCCAGTCTCCGAGTTGCTCGGTGAGTGTACTTAAACGATCAATGTAAGGTGGGTAGGCCAACAGTGCTTGTTGAATGCTTGAGCGAGTCGACGGCAACAATGGCATAGTGCCGCCTAGGTGCTCGGTGACAGCCCAGCGCACAACGGCCTTGAGTTTCTCGAGCGGCGTGTGATGCTCGGGCAACCCGTGGGCAAGCGCTAGGGCGCTCTCGAGCAGACGCGTCATCGAGGCTGCAGCTAACTGCTCTTTCGATTGAAAATGTTTGTAGAGACTGGCTTTAGCAATGCCGACATCGGCCGCCACCTCATCCATGGTCATGAGGTCAAACCCTTTTTGCGCGAGTAGCCGGTTCACCGCATCAAGAATTGCATTCTCGCGAAATTGCAACTGCTGTTGCTTGAATGACAGTTTGACAGGAACAGTTTCGATCATTCGGGTTCGCCAAGGGATGCAGGCCAAGATAAGTACATAATTATGTCGGATACGTATATTTTATTACTGTTTAGTATTTTTTCATACTTTATAGTGTAAATTGTTAGCATTCATTCGTTTTATATAGATAACGTTTAATTATGCCTGCAAGCCTGTCCTTTGACGATGTTTCTTCGCTGTTTCGGTCGCCAGACTTACCGGAGCACGTGGTGGCGCAGGCTGGCAGCGCTTGGAAGGTGTGCGGCGAGGGCGTTTTTAGCTGGAGCGTTTTTAAGTTTTATCGCATCCGCTTGCTTAGTCGCACGGGGCACTTTGATGCCACACAACCCCACCTCCTAGATCTGGCCTACTTGCGTAAGCTCTCTGCGCAGCAAATTATTACGATTTCCCTACAAGAAATCCAGAGGCTAGTGGCACCATCCGCAGAACAGCTGGCAAGTTGGCGTCACGCCCTTGAGGCGATCGTGCCTGATGTTGGCCTTGGTGATCGTCTGCTGGGCTGGTTTGTGCCGGGTAAAGGGGTGTACTTTTTTTCGGCGCATGCCGCGCTAGAGGCGATTCTTGAGCCCGCCTTTGCAAACGCCTTCGCAGCGATTTGGCTCGATCCCAAGACGCAACGTCCAGCGCTTCGCCTGGCTTTGCTTGGTTTGGAGTCCAAAACGCCATGACCCTTCAGGCAAATAGCTTTGTGACTGCGCCAGCAGAGGCAAGGCGGATTGCTGTCGTGGGTTCGGGCATCGCAGGTTTGTCCGCGGCTTGGCTCTTAGCAGAGCAATACCGTGTCACGCTCTTTGAAGCGGGCGACTACTTTGGCGGTCACTCCAATACGGTGGATGTGACGCTTGAGGGGGTTGCGCATCCGGTAGATACTGGATTTTTAGTACATAACGATCTGACTTATCCCAATCTTGTTCCGCTCTTAGCGTATTTAGGCGTTCCTGTTCACGCCAGCGATATGTCCTTTGGTGTGTCGATTCACGAGCCAGACATCGAGTGGGCAGGTACCAATCTTCGTTCTGTTTTTGCGCAGCCGAGTAATCTTTTCCGGCCAAAGTTTCTTGGTATGTTGCGAGACATTTTGCGCTTTAACCGCGAGGCCGAACGTTATCTGCTTGAAGTGCGTCAAACCCCAATGACCTTAGGCGCTTTGCTGACGCGTGAGAAGTTCGGGCAACCTATGCAAGAGTGGTATCTATTGCCGATGGCCGCTGCGATTTGGTCAGCACCTGTCAGCGCAGTACTTGAGTTTTCGGCAGCGACTTTTCTGTCTTTTTGTCTAAATCATCGTTTGTTGCAAATCGAAAACCGCCCGCAATGGAAGACCATTTTGGGTGGCTCGCGGCTTTACGTGCAGGCGATGCTCGAGCGACTGACTGATACACGTCTGAACTGTGCGGTGACGCAGGTGCGACGCACAGCAGAGTCTGTGGTGGTGAGCTCGCCGCGCGGTGACGAGAGCTTTGATGCGGTGGTGATGGCTTGTCACGCACCTACCACGCTTGCCTTGCTTGATTCCACTCCCAACGAGCAACGCGTGCTCTCGGGCTTTGCTTATCAAACAAACGAAGCTATCTTGCACACCGATGTGGCCTTGTTACCCAGACGCCAAAAGGTGTGGTCCGCTTGGAATTACATGGCCGCGGGTGGGCAGGGGGCTGAGCGCCCTGTCGCCGTGAGCTATTTAATTAATCAGCTGCAACCCTTGCCGTTTAAGACGCCGGTGATCGTCACGCTGAATCCACATCGGCCACCCGACCCCGCCAAGGTGATCGCGCGGTTTTCATACGAACATCCTGTGCTTGATCAGGCCGCGAGTCTGGCGCAGTCAGAATTACCTGCCCTGCAAGGTCAACAAAGAACTTGGTTTTGCGGTGCCTGGACCGGTTTTGGTTTTCACGAGGACGGCTTGAAATCTGCTCTGCGCGTGGCGCGCGCCTTCGGCGTAGAACCTCCCTGGCAAGCGACCTATGATTAACGACACAACTAGGCAAGAGTCCCTTTTGCTGTGTCGTGGGCGCGTGATGCACGCGCGCTTGCGTCCGTTTGTGCATCGGTTTGTCTACCGAGTATTTTGTTTGCGCCTGCGGCTAGACCAGCCTGCTGACTTAGCGCGGTACAACAGTTGGTTATTTGGTGTTGAGCGTGCACGCCCCGTCAGTTTTCGGGCCTGTGACCACGGTGCGCGTGACGGTACAGCATTGCTGCCATGGCTTGCGGACGTGCTTGAGGCAAGTGAACTGCGCTTTGAAAGAGGGGCGGTGTGGCTACAGTGTTTTCCCCGCGTGTTTGGTTATGTCTTTAATCCAGTGAGTTTTTGGCTGATTCATGACAAAGGGGGTGAGCTCAGAGCATTGCTTGCCGAGGTCAACAACACCTTCGGGCAGCGCCATCAATATCTTTTGACCGCTCCGAACCTAGAATCAATTCAGGCGAGCACAAAGCTTAGTTGTAAAAAGGTGTTTCATGTGTCTCCCTTTTGCGCCGTGAAGGGGCGCTACGATTTTGAGCTAGACGAACGCGCGGGTCAACCGAGGCTCGCCATTGATTACTTTGATTCAGAACAAGAGCACGGCCCTTTGTTGCGCACTGCCATTGTCGTGCGGCCCGAGCCCTTGCGCACGCGCGCTTTGCTCGCTGCGCTGCTGAGCATGCCCATGATGACGTTCGGGGTGATGCTGCGTATTCACCTGCAAGCCTTCAAGCTCTGGCGGCAGGGGGCAAAATACCGCGCAAAACCACCTTTGCCGCAAGACGAAGTGACCCACAATGTCAAGCTCTAAATATGAACTCGCTAGAACAACGTTTATTGCCCAAGGTTCGCAAATGAAGCGACAAGACAAACAGTTTTTTTTTAAGGTTTGCAAATGAGTCTGCAAGAACAACAACTCTCGCTTGCCTCAACGCGCTTGCGTTGGTCGGGTCGTTTGTTGCTTAAGCTTTTAAAACAAATCACGCACGGCTCGCTGACGCTGACCAACCCACAGGGCTCGAGTATTGAGCTCGGTCAGACGGGTAGCCCGCTACACGCCTCGCTGCACATCTACGACTGGCGGGCGGCCGGTTTGATTTTGCGTCAGGGTGATGTTGGCTTTGCCGAAAGTCTGCGTCGTGGGTGGGTAGACTCACCTAACCTACTGGCTTTATTCACCGTGGCGATGCGCAACGAACAGGTTTCAGAAGCGGTAGATGGGCACTGGTGGGCCTTGCTGCTCAAAAAATTATCGCACTGGGTGCTCAAGGACAATAGTCGCAAGGGTAGTCGTCGCAACATCTTAAGTCACTACGATGTGGGCAATGCCTTTTATCGGCTTTGGTTAGATCCATCAATGACCTACTCGGCCGGTTGGTTCGAAGGAGATTCGCTGCGCCCTTTACAGACTGCGCAAGAGGCAAAGTACGATCGCATTTTGAATCAATTACAGGCCACGCCCGGGCAAACAGTGCTCGAGGTCGGCTGTGGCTGGGGTGGGTTTGCCCAGCGCGCAGCTCAACGTGGCTTAAAAGTGGTCGGCATCACTTTGTCAGATGCACAGCTTGCTTGGGCCACACAACGCATCCAAGAGGCAGGCTTGAGTCAACAGGTGTCGTTGCGTTTGCAAGATTATCGCGATGTGCCTGAGCAGTATGACCACATCGTTTCAATCGAGATGTTCGAAGCCGTGGGCTTGCTGCATTGGCCAAGTTACTTTCAAATGCTGGCGCGGTGTCTGAAGCCCGGCGGACGGGTGGTGGTACAGAGCATCGACATTGAGAATCAACGCTTTGATGCCTACCGACGTGGGACAGATTTTATTCAACAATATATTTTTCCGGGCGGCATGTTACCTAGCCCGACGCGCTTTGAAAAAGAGTGCGAGGCCGCGGGGTTGTGTGTGCACGAAATCTTGTCTTTTGGTCTGGATTATGCCGAGACTCTCAGGCGTTGGGCGCAGCAATTTGAAGCCTCCATTTCCAATATTCGTGAGCAAGGGTACGACGAGGCGTTTGTGCGGATCTGGCGGATGTATCTGGCTTATTGCGAGGCCGGGTTTAGAGAACAACGGACGGATGTTAAACAATGGACACTATGCGTAAATTAATCTGTGCCGTACTGTTGCTCGGTGCGCTGTGCGCGCAGGCAGTGGCGAGCGGCTCGACTCCATTTTTGCCAAACGCGCAGTTAGTGGGGCGGGGCCAGTTCACTCGGTTTGGTTTTTCAGTTTACGAGGCGCGCTTATGGGCGCCCCTTGGGCGGTACACCCAGGGTGAGCCCTTTGCACTGTCTTTGACCTACTCACGTGAAATCGCGGGTGAGCGTTTGGTGCAGGCCTCGGTTGACGAGATGCAAAAGCTGCAGGCGCCGCTTGCCCAGAATACTCTGTGGCGCGGGGCGCTTGAACGCGTGTTGCCCAATGTGGTTGCGGGCGACACCATTACTGGGGTGTATCAACCAGGGCAGGGTGCCACATTTTTTCATCGTGAGCGGCAAACCGGGCAAATCAGTGAGGAATTGGCCAGACATTTTTTTGCGATCTGGTTGGATCCTCGCACGAGTGAGCCAGGTTTGCGTCAAGCCTTGCTGGGTGCGCAGCGGTGACGAAGGTGGGCCTGCTGGGCTATTCGGCGCTTAGTCTGCCACTGGCGATGTCGATGATGCCCATTTATATGATTTCGCCTAAATTTTACGGCGATGTGCTCGGACTTGAATTAGCAGCCCTTGGCGCTGTTTTGTTTTTGACTCGTCTGCTCGACACCGCGCAAGATCCTTGGCTGGGGCGTTTAGTGGATGCCGTACAGCGGCGAAAGAATGCCTGGGCCTGGCTCATGTTCGGAGCAGCGTGTGTCTTGGGAGTCGGATTTGTGCTCTTGTTTACGCCACCAGCGTGGTCGGATACGGGCTTGTTAGTTTGGCTGGCGGGTTCGCTCGTGCTGGTGTACGGCGCGCACAGTTTATTGAGCGTCTGTTACCTGACGTGGGGTGCACGTTTGACCGACGATTTGAACGGCAGAGCTCGCGTCACGGCCTGGCGCGAAGCGTTCGGCTTAGTCGGAGTGATCGCGGCTTCAGTCTTGCCCGCGGTTTGGGTCGCGCAGCACGGAGCACGGGTCGGGTATCAATGGTTCGCGTGGTTGTTTGCCGCGTTGCTGCTGCTTTTGCTGGGATGTACGCTTGTCTGGTCGCCGAAGCCGCAACCCGCGCCAAAGCAAGCTCGCGAGCGTTGGCGCGAGGCTTTGGCGCCGCCGGGCGTGCGCCGCGTGCTGTGGTTTTATTTGTTCAATGCCATATCAGTTGCGGTGCCGGCAACCTTGGTGTTGTTCTTTATTGCTGATGTGGTGCAGTCGCCCGAACAGGCCGGGCTCTTTTTAGGGCTCTATTTCTTAGCGGGCATGTTGGCCTTGCCCCTTTGGGTGATGCTCGCAGATCGTATTGGCAAGGCGCCAGCTTGGCTAATCGGCAGTGGTCTGGCTGCGTTGTCATTGTTGTGCGCGTATTGGGTGGGCGCGGGCGATGTCTTTTTTTATGGTTTGGTGTGCGTGGTGGCAGGAGCCGGGCTTGGCGCTGATGTCGCGTTGCCGCCCGCAATGCTGGCCGATGCAATACCACCCACTCACCGTCAAAGCACGGGTTTTTACTTTGGGATTTGGGTGCTGCTCGGTAAGTTCGCACTGGCGCTTGCTGCAGGGTTAGCGTTGCCCGCCTTGCAACTATTTGGCTATCAACCCGGGCGTACCGATTCAGTTTTACCCCTGAGCCTGTTGTACACGCTGTTGCCCTTGTTTTTTAAGCTGATGGCGATGGGCGTTTTATTTTCTAGTACCTTTGAATATTTTTTTACGCGAGCGCACGCTCGCAAGGAGCCATGATGAGATTAAAAGCCTGGATCGCTTCGGCCACAGCCGCGTTATTGACGGCCTGCGGAAGTGTTGATGTTGCGCACTACGCGGCAGAAAAGCCAACGCTCGAACTGCCAAGTTTTTTTAACGGCACGATCGATGCCTGGGGTATCTTTCAAAAGCGCAGCGGTGAAGTGGCACGCCGCTTCAATGTTGAAATTCAAGCAAGCTGGATCAGCCCTAACGAGGGCACGTTAGACGAGCGCTTTACCTACTCTGACGGCGAAAAGCAACGGCGTGTTTGGACGCTCAAGCGTCAGGCCGACGGCAGCTGGCAGGGGACTGCCGACGATGTCGTCGGTGTGGCAACCGGACGCGTGTCGGGTAATGCCTTACGCTGGACCTACGTTTTACGTTTACCGGTTGATGGCAAAGAGTATCTGGTGAACTTTGATGACTGGATGTGGCAGATGGATGAGTCCTCGATGATGAATCGTTCAACCATGTCAAAATTTGGGATTGATCTGGGCGAAGTGACTCTGTTTTTTCGTAAGCGCGGCGAGGTCAAGCCCTCATGATGAAAGCGCTTAATCCACCAATCACCACTTGGACGGGTAAGCGGGTCTGGCTGATCGGGGCTTCGAGCGGTATTGGCGCGGCCTTGGCTGAAAGCCTTTTGTCGGCGGGCGCAAGCGTGGTGGTGTCGGCAAGACGTGCCGAGCAATTGGCGAGTCTTGCAGCGCCTCACGCACACGCGTACGTAGTGCCCTTTGACGTGACCGACACAGACGCTTGGCCGCTGGCCCTGGCCAAAGTGCTTGAGCACTTGGGTCACATCGATCTGGTCGTGCTGGGCGCCGCTCGTTATGACCCGACACACAGTTGGACAATTGATCTTGAACAAGCTGAAAAAAGTTTCGATCTGAACGTTGTGAGCGTTTATCGGGGGCTCTCTGTGATTGTGCCTCACCTGCTTAAGCAAGGTTGTGGGGGCGTGTCGCTCATTGCTAGTATCTCTGGTTATACGGGTTTGCCGCGGGCCTTGATCTATGGTGCCACCAAGGCAGCCTTGCAAAACCTATGCGAGACGCTCTATTTTGAACTGGCGCCCAAGGGGCTTGCTGTGTATCTGATCAATCCGGGCTTTGTGCAAACTCCGATGACCTCGGGTAATGATTTTCCGATGCCGGGGTTACTGACACCCCAACAGGCTGCGCGTGCGATCATGCGAGGTTTTGAGCGCGGGCACTTTGAGATTCGATTTCCAAAAGCGTTTTCTTTTACGCTGCGCTTGATCAGTATGCTGCCTGACCGCTTGCGCTTTGCGCTCTTACACCAGACGACAGGAATGTGATGACGTCTTTTCATGCGCGCTTTGACGAATTGGCCGAGTGGTTTGAAACCCTCACCCCTGCGTCTTTACAAGATATTACGACAGTCTACGCGCAGACTGCTACGTTTCGCGATCCGTTTAATGACTTGCGCGGAGTGGCGAGTGTGCGTCAGGTTTACCAGCACATGTTCGAGACACTTGTTGAGCCTCGCTTCGTGATCACAAGCAAGCTGATCGAGTCTGCGAATGCTTTCATGACTTGGCGTTTTTTGTTCACGATCCGTGGCAAGGCCTATGTGATCGAGGGTGGCACCCATTTCATACTCGACGAGCAGGGGTTGATTGCGATTCATCGCGATTACTGGGATGCCGCGCAAGAACTCTACGAAAAGATACCGGTGTTAGGTGCGGTACTGAGAGGCTTACGGCGAAAATTATCCATTCTCAACGCCTAGCGCGGTGATGAACGCTCGTAAAAAAAGCCCCTGAGGGGCTTTTTTTATGACACCCTTACAAAAAATGCTCGGGTAGCCTATTGCGGTTGTACGATCAAGCGCTATCTGGCAGAGTCACCGCGCAACGTTGGGTAACGCACATGGTCGACCAAATCTTGAATGTCTTTACGTGGCTCAGGGGTAAGCAAGCTGACGATAATAATCAGCGCGAAACCCAGCGGCACACCAAAGACACCGGCCGAAATTGGCAGAATGCCGTACCACAACTCGATTGGCGAGGTCACACCAAAGATGCTACGTAGCCAGGGCTGTGTGGTGACCATGTAGTAAAACGTAACCCCCAAACCACCCGATATACCAACGATTGCACCCCATTTGTTTGCACGCTTCCAGAAAATACCCAGAGTGAGTGCAGGGAAAAACGCCGCAGCCGCAAACGAAAACGCAGCAGACACCAAGAACAAAATATCCGCCGGTTTTTGCGCTGCCACATAGGCTGCAGCTAAAGCGACGACTAGCAACAAGATTTTAGAAATCAAGACCCGACGCGCAGTGGGTGCGTTGGGATTGATCATCTTGTAGTAGAGGTCGTGCGACAAAGCGTTCGCAATCGTCAGCAGCAAGCCGTCTGCCGTTGACAGCGCAGCAGCTAAACCGCCTGCAGCAACCATACCTGAGATCACGTAGGGCAAGCCACCAATCTCTGGCGTGGCCAACACGACGATGTCACCACCGATACGGATTTCACCTAACTGAAGAATGCCGTCTTTATTAATATCAATAATTGACAACAAGTTAGGGTCGACCGTACTCCATTGTGAGATCCAGGCCGGCAGCTTATCAAACGGCGTGCCCACCAGAACATGGAACATTTCATATTTCACCAATACGGCAAGCGCAGGCGCAGTGAAGTACAGCAAGAAAATGAAGAACAACGACCATGTCACAGACTCGCGCGCTTGTTTGACTGAAGGCGTCGTGTAATAGCGCATCAAAATATGCGGTAAAGCCGCCGTGCCAACCATCAAGCAAAAGATCAGCGCCAAGAAGTTTCGACGCGAAGTGTCAAACGTCGCTTTGGCTTTTTCATCGCCGTTCGGATCGCCTGCGAACTGATTGGCATGCCGTGGCATACCACCCAAAGGTGCGGTGCGAGCCATATTGGTCGTTTTATCTCGGGTGTACTGAGCCCTGGCGGCGGCCTCGTTGGCTGGTAGTGCAGCCAAGGCTTTCGCAGCGGCGTCTTGCTGTGCTTTAGGCGCGTTGGCCGATTTCAAATCGGCAACAGCTTTTTCTGCTGCAGCCTTGTCGGCAGCCATTGCGGCTGGCACATTTTTGAGTTTGGCGTCGGCATCATCTGCACGTTTTTTAAACGCAGCGATGACTTCAAGCTCTTTAGGATCTTTCAGCAGCTGTGCTTCTTTTGCTGTGACCTTCTCAAGCTGATAGCCGTAGATCGCCTGTGGGATTGGATTGCCGGTTTGTTTGACCGAGAGCCAAATCACAGGCACCAAGTAGGCGATGATCAGAATGATGTACTGGGCAACTTGCGTCCAGGTCACAGCACGCATGCCGCCCAAGAACGAGCAAACCAGAATGCCGCCTAAGCCCAAGAAGATACCAATCTCAAAAGGCACGCCAGACAGACGGGTGGTAATCAGACCCACGCCATAAATCTGAGCGACAACATAGGTGAATGAGCACAAGATCGCGGCAATAATTCCCAGCAACCGTGGTAGGTTGCCATCGTAGCGCTCGCCCAAGAAGTCAGGGATGGTGAATTGCCCAAACTTGCGCAGGTAGGGTGCCAAAAATAGCGCGACCAAACAATAGCCGCCTGTCCACCCCATAATGAAGGCAAGACCGCTATAGCCGGTTAAGTACAACGTACCAGCCATACCAATGAATGATGCTGCCGACATCCAGTCGGCCCCAGTAGCCATGCCGTTGTACAAGGCTGGCACTCGGCGACCCGCAACGTAATATTCTGCAGCGTCATTGGTGCGACTCATGAAACCAATGCCCGCATAGAGCAAGACCGTGGCTGCTAAAAAGACATAACCGATCCAGGCACGGGTCAGGCCCATCTGTTCAGCAACAGCCAGCACAGCAACGAAAGCAATAAAGCCACCGGTGTACCAGGTATAAACTTTATTGAGCTGTTTTTTAAACGCCGAGTTAGTGGTGTTTGATGCAAACACACCACCCTCGTTAGGTGTCATTCCGGCCATGTTATTCGTCCTCGTCTTCGCTCACGCCGTGTTCCACGTCGAGCTTGTTCATGTAATTGGCATAAAACCAAATAATTAGGCAGTACACCACCAACGATCCTTGCGCCCCCATCCAGAAGCTAAAAGGCCAGCCAAAAAAAGTAAAGTTCAGATCGCGCGCAAAATAGCTCACGACAAAGGTGACCACAAACCAGATCAACAACAAGATCGCTGAGATCTTTAAGTTTGCTTGCCAGTAGATCCGATGTTTTTCGGTTAATTGCACGGTGATGCCTCCTCAGCTTTTTTACAGGCCAGATTACTCTGGGTTATTTCGGTCTTGACTCGGCCTAGGCCTCATCGAATCATAAAAAAATTAAAAATTAAAAATTAAAAGTTAAACAAAGAGCGTTGTTGCAAGAAATATGACAAATTACACTTATGAGCCAGCTATCTCAAATCAGGCTTCAGCCAGATAATCCTGTTTCGCGCTCAAGTTGCGCGGCAAACTTTGGTTCAAAGCCCTTCAGATGTTTGATGATTTTTTTGGTGGCCTCGGGCGCACCGCGATCGAGATGAACCCGTGCAAGTTGATACCAGGCGTAGGGGCTCATCGGCTGCAGCTTGGTATTTTGCTCGAGTGCCTCAGTTGCCTCCGTCAAGCGACCTTGCTCGATCAGGACCAAGCCCAAGCCATACCAAGCCTGATCCAACTTAGGGTTAAGCGCTAAGGCGCGACGAAACGAGGACTCTGCCTCGCTTAGGTGCCCCAGCTCTTGTTGCAGGTATCCAAGGTTGAACCAGGCCGAAACCGGAGCGCGCTCATCGCTTACCAGTTGTTGATAGACCTTGACTGCGCCGGCCTGATCGCCAGTCTCAGCCTTCAAGTGGGCGAGGCTTGACAGGGCATACATGTCTTTTGGATCGCGCGCGAGCATGTCTGTAAAAATATCGGTCGCTTTCTTCTTTGCGCCGACGACGATACAGCTAATGGCTGCCCACTTATGCCAATGCCACGTAAGATCAACGTTCATTTGCATGTCTGTACTCCAGCTGACACACAGTGCTCAATTTTTACGACGGTCACAGTGAGGTAAAGCGCAGCCACAACACAAAATCCTACAAAGGGATGATGGCGCGTGGCGATTTGTTTAGGAGAAATCAGCGCCGCCAAAAAAGTCCAAGGTTTATTGATCACTTCAAAAAGTTGATAAAACAAGTTGGTGTCTCGCTTAGCGCCAACAATAATAAACAACAAACCCTGGCCGGCAAGTGCCCAAAGGCCAATGTATAAGATCAGTTGCAGAAGGTTCAAAATGAATAACAACTCATGTCTCCGTCAAAAGCTTTTGCGCGCTCAACTGCGCCCGTTATCGCTGTTAACTTTCGCCAATGTAAGGTCTTTATCTGACGTGTGACTGACACGGGTGCGGCAATTAAACACTAGCCTGTCTGCGAACCTAATTTACTTTAAACGCTTAGCATTTTCCCTTAGGTGTTAACCCTATTTTGTGCGTGTAACCATCCATTTCGATGAGGGTGTACAACGGGTTTGTTATTGCGATTTAGGTGAGGGTGCGCAGCGGCTTAGTTGCCGCGCTTTGGGTAAAGGTGCGCAGCGGCTTAGTCGTCGTGGCTAGAGTTTGTGAGGAAGCTCATTTCGAAACGAGCACCCGTTGCACTACTTTCATCGCCAGAAAACTCACTGACACAGATGTCGGCTCGGTGGCGTTGCGCAATCTCTTTGACGATCGCAAGTCCTAACCCGCTGCCCTCTGCCTTTGCACCGAGAACCCGATAGAACCGATCAAACACTCGAGAGCGCTCTTCAGCCAAAATGCCGGGCCCAGAGTCTTGAACAGAGAGCACAATAGCGTTCAAGCGTTTGGTCACCGCCACGGTGATGTGCCCAGGTGCTGGGGTGTAGCGCAAGGCGTTATCAATCAGGTTATTGATTGCCTCTGCCAAAAGAATAGGCTCCGCTGGAATGATCAGGGGATGGTCCGGGCCCTCAAAGCCAATGTCAAGACCTTGCCTGAGTGCTTGATCGACCCACAACAACGTCTGTTCGCGTGCTAGCGCCACGAGATCAATTGGACTGAGCTTGAGGTCGTTGGGATTTTCTGCCGAGGCCATTAACAGCAGTTGATTCACTAAGCGAGTGGCGCGTTGCGTGCCTTGAACAATTTGCAGCAGACTCGCTTGGGTTTGCGCCTGAGCGTCACTGCGCAGCGCGAGTTCGGCCTGAGTCCGTAAGCCGGCCAGCGGTGTCTTAAGCTGGTGTGCCGCGTCAGCAACAAAACGCCGTTGCGTCAGGACGTTGGCTTCGAGCCTGATCAAAAGATGATTCATCGCTGTGATCAAGGGTTCAATTTCTGATGGTGCAGCATGCCGGTCGATTGGCGATAAATCGTCCGGGCGCCGAGCACGTAAGCGTTTTTGCAACGCATTGATAGGTGCGATGCCGCTTGACAAGCCAAACCAAATTAAAAACGCTGCAATTGGTAGCACAAAAAATTGTGGAAAGATCACACCTTTAATAATGTCGTTGGCGAATTTAGTGCGTTGATCGATCGACTCTGCAGCGAGTAAAAGTATGGGAGCGCTGTTACGTTGTCCGAAATCGTTCCACAAATAGGCCACACGGATTTCAAAATCTCGCAGAGTGTAATTTTGGTAATAAACGTGATTTTTTTTCTCGTTCGGTGTGAATTGGGGAGAGGGCAGTTCGGTATCCCCACCGAGAAGCTCTCCGCTGCTAGCTGAGACTTTCCAGAATACTCCATCGTTTTCTCGGGTGCGTAACGCCAGACGCGCGGGTGCTGAAATCTTTAACACAGCTTTGTTATCTTCAATTTCTACCTGTTGTCCCAAAATCAGCAAGGCATTTGCTAAATTTTTGTCGAAAGGTCCATTCGCTAAGTTTTGAGCAACCACGTAGGTGATGGCGATGCTCATTGGCCACAATAAAAAAAGTGGTGCGAGGAGCCAGTCGAGAATCTCACCTAGCAGTGAGCGGCGAGCGGGAGCATCAAATGCCGCCGGGCCCTCTGCAGGTTGAGCGGCGTCGGGTTCACTTTTTGGCAGCGTTTGTACAGGGATGACGCTTGAATTTTGCATAAAGGCCGTCTGTGGCTAAAGGCGCTTGTCCTTCAGCGTTGAGTGACTGGTGCAGACGCTTCACGTTCGAGGCAATAACCAAGCCCGCGAACGGTCGCGATTTTTACACCGCTGTCTTCAAGTTTTTTACGCAGTCGATGCACATACACTTCAATCGCGTTCGAACTGACTTCTTCGCCCCATTCGCAAAGGTGGTCAACGATTTGGGTTTTACTGACCATGCGGCCGCTGCGCGTTAATAAAATCTCTAGCAAACTGACTTCGCGGGCAGATAGTTCGAGCGGTTGATTATTAACCGAGGCGACTCGTCCAGTTTGATCGAACTCAAGTTTGCCATGGAGCAAGAGCGTACCGCCGCCGCCGGCACCACGTCGGGCAAGGGCTCGCACGCGCGCTTCAAGCTCTGACAACGAGAAAGGTTTCGCCATATAGTCATCGGCGCCATGATCAAGCCCGTTGACCCGTTGCTCAATGCTGTCGGCCGCGGTCAGAATCAACACAGGTAGGCGTGACTGTCGCGCCCGCAAGCGGTTGAGAACGGCGAGGCCCGATAGCCGGGGTAAGCCTAAGTCAAGAATGAGCAGATCGAACTCTTGGGCCATCAGCGCGGCGTCTGCCGCGATTCCATCGCTGACCGCGTCCACTGCATAGCCATGCTGACGCAAAGAACGCGTCAGACCATCGGTCAAAATACTATCATCCTCTGCGATCAGAATACGCATGGTCAAAAAGAGCCAATCAGTCACGAACAAAGGCTATTCTGTCATAGCATCTAGGTTCTTCCTACGAAGTTATCTAGAATGAGGGTTATCCCTAGCTTTAATAGTTATCGTAAAAAGATCTTGTAATACTGTTTATTTGTACAGTATAATTATTTTATTGATTTCCACCTAAAGGATTGGTCATGGACGAAAAAGCCCTCAAAGCCGGCTCCCCCGAAAAAGCAAAGGCGCTGCTTGCAGCACTTGCGCAAATCGAAAAACAGTTTGGCAAAGGATCCGTCATGCGTTACGGCGATAACGAGGTCGAACATGACATTCAAGTTGTTTCTACCGGCTCGCTGGGCTTGGATATCGCGCTTGGCGTGGGCGGTCTGCCACGCGGGCGCGTGATTGAAATCTACGGCCCTGAGTCCTCAGGTAAAACTACGCTCACGCTGCAAGTGATTGCCGAAATGCAAAAAGTCGGCGGCACTTGCGCGTTTATCGATGCCGAGCATGCGCTTGATGTGCAATATGCTTCTAAATTAGGCGTCAATCTGACCGATTTGTTGATCTCTCAGCCTGATACGGGTGAGCAGGCCCTCGAAATCACCGATGCGCTGGTGCGCTCGGGCTCGGTTGATTTGATCGTGATTGACTCTGTGGCAGCGCTCACGCCAAAAGCCGAAATTGAAGGCGAGATGGGTGATTCTCTTCCTGGTTTGCAGGCTCGGCTGATGAGCCAGGCGTTGCGCAAACTGACTGCCAGCATCAAGCGTACGAATTGCATGGTGATTT